>DAHUXT010000186.1 GCA_027307065.1 Ktedonobacteria bacterium | reverse complement strand
CGCTGGCCTTTCACCCACCACGGGCGGAAGGCTTTTTCTATTGGCTAATGGCTCGATATCGTCGCTTGATGCAGGAATTATCGATTGCTTGCATGAGTAGGGGCGCTGCTGGCGCTTCACGGGGGGAGGGCTGCGATTCGTATGGCTCGCTCGAAATATTCGCCGACAGAGATTGAAAAGAAATGGCAAACACAGTGGGCGGCGAATGATCTCTATGCCGCGCGTGACGACGATCCCCGCCCGAAATACTACAATCTGGTGATGTTTCCGTACCCATCAGGCGAACTGCACATCGGCCATTGGTATAACTACACCGGCGCGGATATCTTCGGTCGTTTCATGCGGATGCGCGGCTTCAACGTGATGCAGCCGATTGGCTTCGACGCATTCGGCCTACCCGCCGAAAATGCCGCGATCAAGAACAACATCCAGCCACGCACCTGGACGCTCGACAACATCGCCCGCATGCGCACGCAACTGCGGACGCTCGGCGCTGGCTGGGACTGGACACGCGAAGTCGTCACCTGCTTGCCCGATTACTACACCTGGACTCAGTGGCTATTTCTGCAATTCTATAAGCATGGCCTGGCATACCGCACCAAAGCTCCCGCGAATTGGTGTCCTACCTGCAATACGACGCTCGCCAACGAGCAGGTCATCAATGGCACATGCGAGCGTTGCCATTCAGTGGTAGAGCGGCGCGAGATCGATCAGTGGCTGATGCGCATCACGAAATACGCCGATGAGCTTCTGCGCTACGACGGCATGGACTGGCCTGAAAAGACGCGCCTGATGCAGACCAACTGGATTGGACGCAGCGAAGGCGCTGAAGTACGTTTCACTGTGGACGTTCCGAAGACAAATGGCGACGGCAACGAGCATGTCGAGATTCCGGTATTCACCACCCGGCCCGACACAATCTACGGCGTCACATTCTTCCTGCTCGCGCCTGAGCATCCGTTAGTGGAACGGCTGACGGCTCCCGAACAGCGCGAGGCAGTAGCGGCATACCTGGAGCGGGTGAGCCATGAGACGGAGATCGAACGACTGACGACCGACGAAGCGCGCCCAAAGACGGGTGTGCCGCTGGGCACATCGGTGACGAATCCCGTCAGTGGTGAGCAGATACCCGTCTGGATCGCGGATTACGTGCTGATGGGCTTTGGTACCGGCGCGGTGATGGGGGTGCCTGCCCACGACCAGCGCGACTTCGAGTTTGCGCGCGCGTTCGGTATCCCGATTCGTGTCGTCTATCAGGATGAGAACGACTCGCTGGACGGCGCCACGATGACCGAGGCCGCCACACACGTCGGACACGTCGTCAACTCGGGCCGATTCGATGGGTTGCCCGACAGCCCGGAAACGATCCGACAGTTCATCGAGCACATCGAGCAGATCGGCGCTGGCGAGGCGACAGTCAACTACCGCCTCCGCGACTGGCTTATCAGTCGGCAGCGGTACTGGGGCGCGCCAATTCCCGTCGTTTACTGCGAAGAGCATGGCGCGGTACCGGTGCCCGAAGATCAATTGCCGGTCGTCTTGCCCGATGAGGTCGAGTTCAAGCCGACAGGTGAGTCGCCGCTGCGCTATGTACCGGAGTTCTTGAATACGACGTGCCCAAGGTGCGGCAAGCCAGCCACCCGCGAGACAGACACGATGGACACCTTCATCTGTTCGTCATGGTACTTCCTGCGCTACGCCGATCCAGACGACGCGCAGCAGCCGTGGTCGGCGGAGACTATCGCGAAGTGGCTGCCGGTAGATATGTATATCGGCGGACCTGAGCACGCCACGATGCATCTGTTGTATGCGCGCTTCTTCGTAAAGGCCCTGCGCGATATGGGGCTGCTCAACATCGATGAGCCATTCACGCGCCTCTACCACCAGGGAATGGTACTGGGGCCGGATGGCCAGAAGATGTCGAAGTCGCGCGGCAATGTCATTGCGCCCGATGACGTGGTTGGTCGCTATGGCGCCGATGCGGTCCGTTGCTACCTGATGTTCATGGGACCATTCGACCAGGGTGGACCGTGGAACAACCAGAGCATCGAAGGGGTGGCGCGCTTCCTGAATCGCGTGTGGGCGCTACTGACCGAAACGATGGAGGCGCAGACGGACGGCGTAGTGCAGTCGACTCACGGTGCGGCAGCCGAGCGTCTCCGCCACAAAGCGATTGCCCGCGTCACCGCAGACTTCCGCGAGCTGCGCTTCAATACCGCGCTGGCCGGGCTGATGGAGTACGTCAACAACTTGAATCACCTGCGCGAGGAGGAACCGTCAGTCGCGCGTGACGAGCGCTTCGTGGCGGCGGTGGACGAACTGCTGGTGCTGTTGGCACCAATGGCTCCTCATCTCACCGAGGAATTGTGGCATCAGCGCGGACGCGTGGAAAGCATCCACACGCAATCCTGGCCGGAGTTCGATCCGGCGCTCACGGTCGACGATATCGTGACGCTGGTGGTGCAGGTCAACGGCAAAGTGCGCGAGAAGCTTGAGGTTGCGCCGGGCCTTTCGGACGAGCAGGCTCGCGAGCTGGTGCTGGCCAGCCCGAAGGTGCAGTCCGCACTGGATGGACGCCCGCCAAAGAAGTTCATCTACGTGCGCGAGCGCAATCTGGCGAACGTCGTCGGGTAGAACGAGGAAAATCGCCCCCCTTCCACACCTGGAAGGGGGGCGTTCGTGTATACGGCTAACGCTGCTGAACGGCTTATTCCTCGCGAATCTGGCCAAGGAAAGTACGCAGGCGCTCGTTGCTCGACGCGGAGAACATCTGCGCGGGTGCGCCTTCTTCCTGGATGATGCCGCCATCCATGAAGATCACGCGGTCGGCAACATCGCGGGCGAATCCCATCTCATGCGTGACGACCACCATCGTCATGCCTTCCTCAGCAAGCTGGCGCATCACCTTCAGCACCTCGCCGACCAGCTCCGGATCGAGGGCCGAGGTTGCCTCGTCGAAGAGCATCAGTTTCGGGTCCATCGCCAGCGCGCGGGCAATGGCGACGCGCTGCTGCTGGCCACCTGAAAGGCGCGCGGGATACGCATCGGCCTTTTGAGCCAGGCCCACCTTTGCCAGGAGTTCGCGTCCGCGCGCCTCGGCTTGCTCGCGGGCGATGCCCTTCACCTGCATAGGCGCCTCGATGATGTTCTGTAACGCCGTCAGATGGGGGAAGAGATTGAACCGCTGGAAAACCATGCCAATCTCCGCGCGAATGCCCGCGATATTGCGCTCGCTGTCTTCGACCAGTTTACCGTCGCCAGTCTCGCGATAGCCGATGAGCTTACCATCAACGTAGATGCGCCCACGGTTGATCTTTTCAAGGTGGTTGATGCACCGCAGAAACGTCGTCTTGCCGGAGCCGCTCGGCCCAATGACCACTACCACTTCGCCGCGCAGCACCTGCATATTCACGCCGCGCAGCACCTCGTTGTTGTGAAAGTATTTATGGACATCCCGCGCGTCCACCATCAGGCGCGTGCCGTTCGTGTACGCGCCAGTGCTCCCCCTCATCGCCATGTCGCCACTCCCTTTCTGTCGGAGCAGAGTCCTGCGGGCCAGCTAGTGCTCTGCGGGAACCGCGGTCGCGACACCAGCGTTGCCCTGACCGAAGCCGAACGCGCGTTGCCACCACTGTGGCCGCGGCGCACCTGGATCGAGATTCGAGGCGTTGAGTTTGCGCTCGATGATGCCCTGAAAGAAGCCCCAGATCGTCGTCAGTAGGAGATACCATAGTGAGGCGACGACGAGCAATTCCAGTGATGCGAAGTTCGCATCGCCAATAAGACGCCCTGTCTCCAGCAGTTCGTTCAGCGCGATGAACGCCGCCAGCGCGGTGTTCTTGAGCATGTTGTTGAACTCGTTGCCGAGCGGCGGGATGATGATGCGGAAGGCCTGCGGCAGAACAATTCGGCGCATGGCGAGCGAATAGGTCATTCCCAGCGACTTGGCCGCCTCGAGTTGGCCGACATCAATGGCGTCGATGCCAGCGCGGACAATTTCGGCCATGTACGCGCCTTCGTTGAGGGAGAGGGCGAGTATTGCCGCAAGGAATGAGTCGAGAAAGATAGGGCCGGGTCCATGAGTGAATCCAATCGCCGAAAAGGGATCAATAGCGCGCAAAGGACGCGAGATATGGAGGTAGGGAAACAACGTATAGAACGCGAGAATCTGCACTGCCAGCGGAGTTCCCCGGAAGAACCAGATGTAGGCGTCGGCGCTAATTCTGAAGACGCGTATGCGACCCCGGCGCAGAAAATACAGCATCAGACCGATGAGTGTTCCGAGTAGTTGCGAGATGACTGATAGGATAACGGTGACGATGGCTCCCTGGATGATAGCCGGGGCAGGCGTGTACTTCCAGACGTAGGTCCAGACAAAGAAGTGGTTCAACGTAACAACGGATTGAAGCCACTGTAGCAGTCCGCCCATTCATAGCCTCCCTCGCAACGTGACAGGTACCCGGCCAGATTCTGGCAGCTCTGATAGGCCATTCTACCATGATGACCGCACGGTACATGCTCACCGGTGAGCGAATCCCAATGTGTACGCGAAACGGCCGAGGCAAGTGACCCCGACCGTTCGCAACGCGTGTTAGGCCAATGGCTTAGGCGCGATTAGGGCAGCGGCGGATATGCCAGCTTCTGCACACCCCAGTTGGTGAGAATCTTGAGGTAGGTGCCGTCGGAGCGCATCGCCTGCAGCGCGTTGGTAATGGCGGTCTCCAGCGGCGCGTTGTCTTTGCGCATCACAATGCCCTGCGGGGCGGGCGAGACGGTGATGCCGCCAGACTCGGTCTTGCCAGGATTCTTGGAGATGTAGTAGTCAGTCACCGGCTGATCCTGGTAACTTGCGTCGGCATTACCGTTGACGACCTGAAGAATGACATCATTCTCCGACGTGAAGTG
The DNA here is from genome assembly GCA_027307065.1 of Ktedonobacteria bacterium. GTDB lineage: Bacteria > Chloroflexota > Ktedonobacteria > Ktedonobacterales > JADMIN01 > DAHUXT01. The sequence continues at coordinate 2,731 of DAHUXT010000186.1, read as the reverse complement.
CAGCTCTTTGATTTTGTTGTCTTTGCAGACTGGCGCCTGGCCCGATGACTTGTCGCCTGTGCCGTTGGCATCGTCGATTTCTGACTTCTCGACCGTATTGTCCTGCACGGCAATGGTCTTGCCGCACATGCTGTCGATCGACGTGATGTGCTGCGGGTTGCCCGTGGCCACCATAATCGACTCACCAGCGGTGAAGTACGGGATCATGTCCACCTTCTGTTGGCGAGTGGAGTTAATGGTGAAGGATGAGATGGACATGTCATAGCGCTGTTGGCCGAGAGGTGGGCCAGCAACGTCCGTAATGATGGTGCCGAAATCTGCCTTGATGATGTTGGGCTCCAGGCAGAGGCGCTTGGCGAATTCGCGGGCGAGATCCATATCATAGCCGATGAAACTCCCAACATTGTTAGGATCCGCGAACTCGGCCGGGGCGTATGTCGTGTCGCTGGCGATGGTAAGCTTGCCAGGATTCGCCAGGTGCCAGCTCGCGACGGTTGCTGACGAGGGACAGTTAGCATTGTTTCCGGTGGTAGTTGTGGTCGAGGTCGTGCCGCAGGCCGAGAGCAGCAGCGAAAGGCCCATTGCGGCTCCGACCACGCCAACAGTGACTGCTCGCCGAATATTCGGACGAGAGCGCAGGGATGCGGGTGTCATCCAGTCTTCTCCTTGCTACAACATGTCCAGACGCCTGCAGAGACTGCGTGGAAGTGGTCTTGTGTGAATCGAGTGTAACACTGCCACGCAAGTCTCCTGGTTTGCTGTTGCAGAGCGTTCGCGCGGGGCAACGTCTATGAAAAATACGCAGGCAACCGGCAGAATCTAACACGCTGATGGGGCGTTTCCAACAAATTGTGACGGGCATGACGATGCATGGGCGCTCAGGGGCTGGAAAGGGGCGGTAGGGCTGAGGTAAGCACGCCACAGCGACAGAGACAAAAGAATTGCGGAAAGACGGCCCACCTGCCGCCTCTCCGCAATTGCATGCGATTGGGAAGTCACACATGTTATAAGACGGAGTTTCGCGTCAAGACGCTTCGTGACTCTCCGTCGCAGGTACTTTTTGTCCTTGCTTGTATATTCTGATCAGGAGCGAGCCATGCTGTGGCGACCACGGCGAAGAGAGACAGAAAGCCCGCATGCTGGTGAACTCAAAAGTGAAGTTCTGGCCCATGCAGACGCAGCCAGTCGCGTTGCTCGCGATAGCTGGGACAGCACTCGGCCACCAGCGCCCAGAAGCGTGGCGAGTGGTTGCCCTCCTTGAGATGCGACAACTCGTGAATCACGATGTAATCGAGCACGCTGGTCGGCGCCAGGAGCAGACGCCAGTTGAAGTTGAGGTTGCCCTGTCGCGAGCAGCTGCCCCACCGGCTCTTCTGGTCGCGGATGGCAATGCGCCCAAAGCTGAAGCAGTAGTGCGTATTCCAGTAGGCGACACGCTCGGCAAAAACGCGCCTTCCCTGCCGCCGATACCAGGCTGCGAGGGCGGATCGCACCACCTCCGGCGCATCATTTGCGATGGTGAGGCGCAACTCGCCTTCATTCATCACGGCGCTTGTTCGCGTGCCAGTACGCGGTGTCTCGAGCACCAGTCGCAGATGCCCCCCGGCAAACGGAAGTATCGTTCCCGTAACGAGCGGAGCCGCGACGACGGAGCCGGGCGGCTGAGCATAGCGTACGAGCATCGTCGTAATCCAGCGCGTCTTTTCGCGCATCACCGCCTCGATCCGCGCCACACTGACCCCAGGCGGCGTGGTGACCTCCAGCCCGTTGCCGGGGCGCACCTCGAAGCGGAGCCTCCGGGCGCGGGGGCTGATGCGATGCCGGTAGGTGATTGTGGTATCGCCAAGGTCGATCGCGCGTTGGCGGACTGGCGTCGACACAGGGGTTTGCCGAGTCACGCGGTCGGATGATGCGTGCCGGGAAGGCGGTGCGGATGACACGGCGGAAGGCGCGGTGGATGGCGATGTGGATGGTGATGTAGACGATGATGCCAACACATTCTCCGGCATGCTGGGTCACCTCGTTTCAGGTAGGAGGCAAGCGGTTCAGAAAGACAATAGATGATTCAGGTGGCACCATCGTAGCGGGAAGTTGACCAAGACGCGAGTGCAACAGTACCAACACCCCTTAGCCAATAGTCATAGGCATTTTAGGAGTGCGGAAATGGTCGCCAATCGCGCTTGACATGCGCACTGCATTGTGTTAATCTCTATTTTGCGCCTGGCGCAAGTGAGCCAGCGTGGCGGTTTGCCGCCGAGATGAACCTGAACAACTGAAGAGTGAGAAGCAACACAAAACGCTATGCGTTGTGGAGCCAGTTTAGAACTGGTTCTTCAACATTGCGGATAGCAAATGTCAATGTTCTTTGAGTCGTGCAAACGACGTATCAACAAGGCATGATTCGCGAGTGAGCCGCGCGTGTAATGACGTGGGTTTGCTGGCGGAAACATAACTTGGATGGCGAGTTTGATCCTGGCTCAGGACAAACGCTGGCGGCGTGCCTAACACATGCAAGTCGAACGCGGTGGTTGGTTTCGGCCAGTCACCGAGTGGCGGACGGGTGAGTAACACGTGGATGACCTGCCCTACCTGTGGGGGATAGCCTTCAGAAATGAGGGATAATACCGCATACGGTGGAGGGGAGTGGGAGCACTTTCTTTCACGGAAGCTTTTGCAGTGCAAGCTGTGGGGGCGCAGGAGGAGGGGTCCGCGGCCGATTAGCTAGTTGGGG
>DAHUXT010000185.1 GCA_027307065.1 Ktedonobacteria bacterium | reverse complement strand
GGCAGGTTTTCATTGCTGGGCACGTATGTACTCGGAGCTGGAGCCTCCATTGGTGTAGTGGTCGAAGGGGTCTCAACGGCTGTTATCTATGCCAAATCCGATGGTACTTATCGCCTGTCTCTGGCATAGCAGCGCGTCGTCCCAAGAAAAAGGGTGACCGGCATGTGACCGATCACCCTCTCGCCGCTCGGAGCGGACGTTATTCGCGAATCTGGCGCGCGGGCAGCGGACGCACCAGCGGGTTCGGCCCGTTGGGGCGCTCGGCCTCGTTGCGCGGAACGGGCTGCCGCACCAGGAACGACGGCGCGCGCGCCACATCCTGCATCGGCATCGAGATGTCGCGGCCGAAGCGGTTGTAGAACGAGAGCTCGAAGTTCGGCGTCTCCCCCAGCGCGCCATGCGGGCAGACTTCCACGCAGTCGCCACAGAAGATGCAGCGATCGAGGGCGAAGTCCCAGCGCACCAGTTCGCGCTCGGCCATCATCAGCGAGCCGGTCGGGCAGACCTGCACGCACGCGCCACACGAGACGCAGTCCGTCTCATGCAGCGAGACATTAAACGGCGTCGAGACGATGGTATCGAAGCCGTGGCCAAACATGCCATAGCAGTTCGGGCCGATCACGTCGTGGCAGACGCGCACACACTGCGTGCAGTTGATGCACTTGTTTGGGTCGCGCAAGATGAAGCTGTGCGACAGGTCGAACTCATAGTCGTGGTAGTCGCTCGGCTCGCCATCGTGGAAGCGATTGTTCTCCAGGTTGTACTCGATGCTGTACTTCTGCAGATCGCACTGGCCCGCCGCCGGACAGGCGCACTGGAGGCAACGGCCCGCCTCGCGCTCGGCCTGCTCCTGGGTGTAGCCCATCTCGATCAGCCGGAAGTTGCGCGTGCGCTCATCGTAGGGCAGCATCGGCATCTTCACCTTGGGCTCAACTGGCTTGTAGGGAACGATGTCGAAGAGGTCAGGCTTGCGCTCCTCGGCCTCGATCGTCTTGGAGACGGCTGCCATGTCCTCGCCGCGCAGATAAGCGTCGATGGAACGCGAGGCGAGTTTGCCCTGCGCCACACACTCGATGATCGTCGAGGCGCCGATGACCGCGTCGCCGCCCGCAAAGACACCCTTGCGCTCCGTCATGAAGCTGTTGGGGTCGGTCTCAATGGTCTGATACTTCGTCCAGTTGATGCCAGACTCCGGCGGCAGCACCGCTTTATCCGGCTTCTGGCCATATGCCGGGATCACCGTATCGCAGTTGATAGAGAATTCACTGCCGGGAATCGGCACCGGGCGCCGGCGACCAGAGGCGTCTGGCTCGCCCAGTTGCATCTTCTGGAACTCCAGCCCGGTCACTTTCTCGCCATTGTGGATGACTTTGGTTGCCGCGGCGAAGAGCTGCAGGTCGGTGCCCTCATTCTCGCCGTCCTCAACCTCCTCGAACGTCGCCGTCATCTCGCCACGTCCGCGGCGGTAGACCGTGTGCACCTTCGCGCCCAACCGCAGCGACGTGCGTGTGCAGTCGAATGTGGTGAATCCACCGCCGAGCACGATCACCTCCTGGGTGTCGTCTACTGGCTGCGGCAGACCGCGCGTCTTATCCTGCAGATACGCGATGGCATTGATGACGCCAGGCATATCCTGCCCATCGAGGCCGAGCTCGTTCGAGGTCCACGCGCCAATAGCGAGATAGACCGCGTCGAAGCCCTCTTTGAAGAGATCGTCCACCGTGAAGTCTTCGCCCAGCTTGACGTTGTACTGCACGTCCACGCCGAGTTTCCAGACGCCCTCGAACTCGCGATCGACCTGATCTTTCTCAAGCCGATACTCGGGGATGCCGTAGCGCAGCATGCCGCCCGCCTGGGGCATCATGTCATAGACCTTGCAGTAGTGGCCCTTCAGCGCCAGATAGTAGGCGCACGTCAGGCCGCATGGTCCCGCGCCGACGATGGCAACCTTCTTGCCAGTGGCGGCTTCCTGCACCCACGGCGTTGGCGGATCATCCATACACTGTTCGGCGGCGAAACCATGCATGCGGCAGATGGCGATTTCTTCCTCTACCAACCCGCGGCGGCAGACCGTCTGGCAGGGCGCCGGGCAGGTGAGGCCGAGAATGTAGGGGAAAGGCAGCACTTCCTTCACCAGACGCGCCGCCTCGCGGCTCTGCCCCTTGGCAATCAACTCCAGATAGCCGGGGATGTCGATGTGCGTCGGGCAGCCCACCTGGCACGGCGGCTGGCAATAGGCATTGTGGTCGGAGAGGATCATCTCCAGATTCGTCCGGCGAATGTGCTGAAGCCGGTCAGACTTCGTGCGCACCACCATCCCCGGCGCGGCGGGTGTGTTGCATGACGGCAGCGGTCGCTCGGCGCCCTCGATCTCCACCAGGCACATGCGGCAGGCGGAGGTGGGTTCCAGCTTCTCGTCGTTACAGAGGTTCGGAACATCAAGTATTCCGTTATCCACCGCGACGCTGAGAATGGTCTGCCCCTCATACGCGCGCATCGGGCGTCCGTCGACGGTCAGCGTAAAGGACGGCTGGCCATGTTCGTTGCGCTCGAACGGCTGGCCGCCCGACGCCGCGGCCGCATCATCACGAATGGTGACTGCCATAACTAATCCTCTCAGATGCCTATGAGATGCCTTGAGTTATCTAGAACTATCTAGAACTGTCTAGAGCACATGCTTGGTCGCATAGCGGTGGGCGCGCACTGGCTCGCAGACGCCAGTGGGGCACTTGCCGTCGAGATGGGCGGTGAAGTCATCGGCAAAATATTTCATCGCCGTGGTCAGCGGCTTGACCGCATTGATGCCGAAGCCACAGAGCGAGCCATCGGGCACATACTGCGCGAATTCGGTCAGCAGGGCCAGATCATCCTGCGTGCCGAGGCTGCTGATGATGCCTTCCAGCGTGCCGCCGATGCGCTTGACACCCACCCGGCAAGGCACACATTTGCCGCAGGATTCGCCCGCGAGCGTATTCGAGCGATCCGTCGCCCAGCGCACCATGCAGGTGTTGGCGGGCAGCAGCTCGACGATACTTGAGCCGACGATCACGCCAACCTCTTCGAGCGACTCGTAGTCATACGGTGTATCCAGCAGATTGAGCGGCAGCGCGCCGCCCTCGCCGCCACCGACGACCACCGCGCGCGTGTTCGTATCGCTCGTGGGCGCGCCAGCCTTGGCCAGCACATCGCGAATCTTCGCGCCAAACGGCACTTCGACGACGACGCCCTGCGGCGAACCGGCCCAGATGACGGTCAGCAGTTTCGTGCCGGGGCTGCCCTCGGTACCCTGTTTGCGGAACGCATCGCCGCCGCGCGTCACGATCACTGGCAGATTCGCCAGCGTCTCGACGTTCTGCACGACAGTGGGCTGCCCCTGCAGACCGTACTCGGTCGGATAGGGTGGGCGCTGCTGTGCTTTCAGCGGACGGCCTTTAATGATTTCCAGCAGAGACGACTCCTCGCCCCCCATGAAGCCGCGCTCGACGCCGACCAGCGTAATATTCAGATCGATCTGCGAGCCAAACATGCCACGCCCCAGCGCCCCACGCTCCTGCGCGCTGGTAAGCGCCTGACGAATGCTCTCCGCGGCGGCGGTGCGGGTGCTGCGCACATAGAGATAGGCCTCGGTTGCGCCGATGGCATAGGCCGCCAGCGCGATACCCTCGATCACCAGAAATGGATTGCGCTCCAGCAGACTGCTCGCCACAGCGGAACGCGCGTCGGCATCGTAGGCATTGCAGACGAGATATTTCTCGCCCGTCGCCGCCTGCGCCACCAGCTTGAGCTTTTCCGCCGTCAGCACACCCGCGCCACCACGTCCGCGCAGGCCAGCCGTGCGCAACTCGCCCAACACCTGAGCTGGCGTCATGGTGGTGAGCGCCTGACGAAGCCCGGTGAATCCGCCCTGTTGCGCGTAGGCATCAAACGTGGCCAGCGCTGGGCCAGATGTTGTCAGCAGATATGATTGCGTCTCAGGCACGCTGCGCCCTCCGATGGTTGATGCTGCCATACTTGCCACGGGTCGCCGCCGACGGGCCACGCTCGACGCCATCGGTACGCAGCACACCCGGCGTCACCGGAGCGGCTGGCTTGAACTGCTCGCTGGCGGTGACGATGCCAAAGACATCACTGATGTCCACGCCGCGCCGTTCCACTACGCGCCACGCTACTGCCAGCGGCATGCCGTCATACGCCGCCATCAACTCGTCGAGCAGCGCCGTCAGATCCCAGGCGTCGAACGAGGCATGGTCGAGAATCTCATCGGCCTTGCCGAGATCCGCCGGCTGCTCCAGGTTTGTGGCCACCGGGGTCAGCACGGGTGGCGAGAACGGCCGATTGGCATAATTGACGGCGTATTCGGAGATACGCGGCGTGTAGTAGCCAGCGACCGAGGTTGGCGAGAAGTATGGGCGGCGGCGGAAGCGCAACGTTGGCCGCGACTCGATGGTGATGGCGCGCGGGGGGCACGCCTTCTCACAGAGCAGGCACGCCTCGCACTTCAAGTTGAATGGCGTCGCCTGGCCATCCTCCTGAATGAGCTGGATGAGACCACGGCTGCGGGGCGGCAACTTGCGCTTTTCGTAGGGATAGAGCCGTGTGACTTTTGGACGGGTCAGGTGGCTTAAGGTCAGTCCAAGACCCTGAAGGATTCCGCGCATCGCTCTCTCCTCGCTACTCGCCGCGAATCTTCAGACCTTGCTTTTCGATCTTCTCGCGCAGTTTGAGAATGCCCTCGATCAGCGCCTCTGGCCGCGGCGGGCAGCCTGGCACATAGATATCAACCGGCACAAGCGTGTCGACGCCCTGCACGGTGTAATAGCTGTCGTAGAACTCGCCGCCAGAGGTGGCACACTGGCCAAGTGAAAGCACCCACTTGGGATCAGGCATCTGCTCATAGAGGCGCACGAGGCGCGGTCCCATCTTGACACAAACCGTGCCGGCGACAATCATCAGGTCGGCCTGGCGCGGACTGGAGCGGAACACCTCCGACCCCCACCGCGAGAGGTCATAGTGGCTCTGCGCAGCGGCCATCATCTCGATGGCGCAGCAGGCCAGGCCATAGCCCAGCGGCCAAATCGAGCGGCTACGTGCGTAGTTCTGTGCCCACTTGAGCATATCGGCGACGCTGGTGAGCGCCACCTGCGCTTCCTGGCTGCCCGGAACGTATTCGCCAGTGCGGCGCCGGGTATTCTGATCCAGCATTTGCACGGTGATGCCGCGTGGCACACCATTTGATCCAGATGCTGAGCGATTGGCGTTATCGGTACTCATGGCGAAGGCTATCCCTTCTTTACCGGCGCGTGTTCGTTCGTTCACGCAATGTGACGCGCATGGAGGAACTTCGCGTGCGACCGGTGCGATGAAATGTGTGGCGGAGCCGTGCGCGCACAATGAAGCGTGGTACACGATGCACCAAAGACCATTATAGCAGAACCTTTGTACCCTGCCCACCACTGACACATTCTTCGGGCCAGAGTGGCTTCCTCACGAGGTCTATCGCATCAAGAATGTCATGATTTCACGTAGCGGGGACGTTCGGGGGCAGGGCAATCGTTGCTCATTGTGGCGTGTGTGCCAGGGGGCGCCTGTGCTGGGGCCACGCCGCACACTGGCGACAAGCATGCCGCCGAAAGCCGAGAGCATGCCGGGCTGCGCTGATACCGCTCCCGTAACGTCCTCGCGCCGCGCGGCAGATCACGTCGTTGCCTGGCGCTACCCCCTACACAAGTACCAGTCCGCGAGTTTCTTGCTTGTGTTGTGGGCGCGATGCGGGTTGGCACGACTTCTGCCTCATTGCCCCTTGCCAGATACCGCGCACGCGCCTAAAATACAGTGCTTGATGTCGCATCTTGGCAGTATACTGCCTGCCTGATTGCGCGAACGCGAGAATCGCGATAGAAACGGCACAGCACGTCATGAGTAATGAACCCAATCGTCCACGACGGACGCCACAATGGTTACGCCGGAGCATCTCATCGCCAGAGAACCGCATCGACGATGAGATGGTCCCAGGCACGATGACGCCGCGCGACAATCCCAAGTACACTCGTCCACTACAGGACGACGCCTCAGATGCGCCACGGCTGGCGCTCTCGCCGGTCATCGGCCAGACCATAGACGTGATGAACGAGCGCGAGGAACAGCGGCACAAGCTCATCAATACGCTGATTCTGGTCCAATTGCTCATTACGGCGGCGGTCGCGCTCGGCTATCATGATCAACCCGGCTTCATCTTCCCCATCATGTTGGCGTCGGTCGGTGTCTATTTGGTGGCATTCGTGGCGGGATACCTGCTGAAGAACGCTCCCGTTGCCGCGTACATTCTCGTGTTTGGCGGCGGCTTGGCCGTCGCGGCGCTGGTCGGCGCGGCGACACTCACCGGCAATCCCGAAGAGATTGGCCATCTCGCCCTCTTCTTCCTGGCCGTGATGCTCGAGGCGGGGCTGTTACTGTCGCCGGAGATCACAGTGATCGTGGTAACGGCGGCGTGCACGCTCACAGGAGCGTTGCTGCTGTTGGTCGCCGTTACCAAGGTGGTGGCGGGGCCGCAAATCTATTTGATCGTGCTCTACACGCTCAGCCCCATGGTGCTCACGGGCATCGTCTCGTGGCTGCTCTCGCACTACATCTACACCACTACCGTGAATGCCCAGCACGCGCAGGAACTTGAGTTTCGGCAGGCGCAGTACCAGCAGATGAAGACACACGAGCGCGAACGTGAGGAAGATCTGGACGAAAGCATTGGCGCGATTCAGTCGGCCATCGCACAGGCAATAAGCGGCGACTATGCTGTCCGTGTACCTGTGTCGGCTGGCGATCTCGAAGTGGTGGAGAAGAGCCTGAATCTGCTGCTCGATACCTTCGATTCCATGGTGCAGGCACAACAGGAAAACGCCCGTATGCAGGGGGCAGTAGGGCCGATTACAGAGGTCCTCAACCGCTGGAACGATTCTATCACCCCGGTGCACACGATCAAGACCGACACGCCATTCGATAACGTTTCGGTGATGGTCACCCGCATCGCGGATAACTATAACCGGCGTCTTGCTCGACTGCAGGAACACATAGGCCACCTCTCCGCTGGTGTTGCTCACAGCCGCGATGGCCTCTCCAACGCATCCGGAGAATTCAACGCGGCGAAGCGACAAGCCGGGGCGCTGGTCTCGCGCGCGGATACTGTGCAGGCCTCACTGCAAAAGCAACTGGAATTGCTCGTGAAAGCTCGGCGGATGATGGCGGCACTGCTGCCGCCTGAGATTACTCAGACTGCCGAACCGACCGAGGGCGGCGATCCGGCGCTGCGAGGTCTGGGCATTGGCGTCGAAATGGGACTGACACATGAGTTCGAATTGCTTGCGCCCACCACTCCGGCGGAGGCGGGCATCAAGCCACTGACCATGCCGCTGCCAGCATTGCATGTTGACGGCGCTACCGAAGACCCGCAGTCCACTGACGCAAATGGCTCAAAGGGGAACGCCAGCGCTTCCGCCAAGAATAGCGCCAACGACTCGAAGGGCAAAGCCAGCAAGTCGTCCGCGCCAGGCGGCGAAAGCGAGCTTCCAGCGGAGCTGGTGGAAGTCTGGCATCTGTTACTGCAGATTGGCGATGAACTGAACCAGCAAGAGCGCACTGTAGCCACGTTTACGCAGGAGCTTGGCGTGCTCTCGCGCACCGTGCG
>DAHUXT010000184.1 GCA_027307065.1 Ktedonobacteria bacterium | reverse complement strand
AGGGCGGGCAAAAAAGAAGTCCCCATGGCCATTTCAATATGACCACGGGGAACAAGCAACCGCGAGACGCTGGAACCCAGGAAAAACCGGGTTGGAGCGGGAGACGGGATTCGAACCCGCGACCCATTGCTTGGGAAGCAATTGCGCTACCACTGCGCCACTCCCGCAGAACACCTCAATCCTACCCCAAAGGCGGCGACTGGTCAAGTGGCGGCGCATGTCCGCGACACGTGGCGACTACCCTTCGTCACCACTGCTGGCATCTGGCAACGCCACATCCAATGGAACAAGCGGGATGCTGGCGACGAGGTGCGTCCCCTGGTCGTGCGTGCTTTCCAGCGAAAAAACGCCGCCCAGTCGCATCACGCGTTCGCGCATGGAGTTCAGGCCCAGATGGCCGGGAAAACTCTCTGCTGGATCAAACCCTACGCCATTGTCGCGAATATCGAGCACCAGTTCCTCGTTCTCCTGTTCGCTGAGAAGTACGGTGACTTCGGTGGCATGCGCGTGACGAACCACATTTTGCAGCGCCTCCTGGGCGATGCGATAGAGCGCCTGCTTGGCCTCAAGTGAAATCGGCGGCTCCTCGATCAGGTGCATGTGCACATCAATATGGTGACGCGCTCGGGCCGCTGCCGCCAGCTTCTCAAGGGCCACGACAAGCCCTTCAGTGGCCAACGATTCTGGCCGCAACTCGAAGATCAGCGCTCGCATTTCCGCCAGAGCCGCCTCCGCGAGCGAGAGCGCATAATCCAGCGGTTCAGCCGCGCGGGCAGGGTCGCGATCCAGAAGAGTGTGGGCAGTGCGAACGCCCAACGTGATGCCAAAAAGCGCCTGTGACACCGAGTCGTGCAGTTCACGGGCAAGCCGCTGCCGCTCTTCAAGGGCCGCCAGATCTTTGCCCTGCTCGTAGAGGCGCGAGTTTTCCAGAGCGATCGCTGCCTGACCAGCCACCGCTGCCACGAGCGCCACGTGACGCTCCGTGAAGAAGTTCTCCTCGGCGTGTACGATATTCAGCATTCCAATGACACGCTCTTTGACGACCAGCGGCACGCCCATCCACGAACGGACGAAGGCAAATTCGGTCTCGAGAAACGCGCCCGCCGCCCGGCGAAACGCCGCCGCTCCCGGCCCATCGCCGCGCACGTTGCCGACGACGCGAATCTCCTGCTCATCGACGAAGTTGCGCAATGTCGCCTGAAACTCGGATGACTGCTCGAGCGCGGCCAGGTCATCCTCCGAACCTGGGCCACGATAGTCCAAGAGCGCCAGTCTCTTGCCCTGCCACGCGATGATCGCCGCGCCAGTGTAATCCACCACCGTCTTGAGCTGGTCGAGGATGGTGTGCAGCAGCGACTGAAGTTCTAGTGTCGAGGCAACACTCTGCGAGATATCGAGCAAGATCGTCAACTCCTGCGACCGCTGCTCCACACGGCGTTCCAATTCGCGATAGTAGCGCACGCGTTCGCTGATGTCGCGCACGACACCCAGCATGAACTTCCGCCCCATATGCACGATGGTCGCGCCGTGAATCTCCACGTGCAGCAGCGAGCCGTCTTTGCGCACATCGATCGCATGGGTGCGAAATGAGCGTCCATCGCGCGCCGAATCCATGTAATGTTCATACGCATCGTGGTATTCCGGTGCGATAAACGCGGTTGGATGCAGCCCGATAAACTCCTTGAGCGGATAGCCGTGCATCGCGCTGGCCGCCCGGTTCGCCTCGACCACACGCCCAGTTTTCAGGTCGTTCAGGATTAGACCGTCGCTGGTCGCTTGAAAGATATCGTGGTACTGGCGCTCGCGTTCCTTCAGTTGAGACTCGCGCGCGCGACGTTCGGTAATATCGGTATGCCATCCAGCGATGCGATAGGCGCGGCCAGTGTCGTCGCGCAGTGATGCGGCGCGGGTCAGAATCCACCGCCACGAGCCATCCTTGTGACGCAGACGATGCTCAAGACGGTAGGCGCTTTCGGGGCTGTGGAGATGCTCCGCAATGGCCCCCAGGCAGCGCTCGCGGTCGTCGGGGTGAATGCGCCGCACCCATTCGTCGAAGTCATCAGAAATCTCGTCGTCGGCATAGCCAAGCATCGCCTTCCAGCGCGGCGAATAATAGACCTTATTGGCGGCGATATCCCAGTCCCATAAACCGTCATTCGCGCCCTCGATGGCCAGCGCCAATCGCTCAGCGGTGGGGTCTGTCTCGGCGTTGGTCGTGTCGGTTCCAGTCATGCCGGGTGGATTTCCCATCTGTCGGCAAATGCGGTCGGCATTCGCCAGTGGTCAGTTCGTCGTGTTGGCCGAGGTAGACGGCGCGATGCCAACCCGTAGCGCGTAGAGCGCGGCCTGTGTGCGGCTCTGCAGTCCCAGCTTGGCGAGGATGTTGCTCACGTGTGTCTTGACCGTCTTTTCGGCAATGTGGAGCGTCCGCGCAATCTCTTTGTTGGCCTGCCCCTGCGCCAGCAATCGCAGCACTTCGATCTCGCGATCCGTCAGCGTTTCCGGATTCTCCGGCGTGCGCACCTCGTTCATCAAGCGGGCGGCTGCCTGGGGAGCGAGTCGCACCTGACCCGCCGCCGCGGCATGGATCGACGAGCATAGTTCGTCAGCCTGCGTATCTTTCAGCAGATAGCCGATAGCGCCAGCGCGCACCGCCGCCACCACTGAGGCGTCTTCGAGCACGCTGGTCAGGGCAATGACCTCGGTGTCGGGTTGGGCGCGCCGAATCGTCGCAGTGGCCGTGATACCATCCATCTTCGGCATCAGCAGGTCCATCAGCACCACGTCAGGCTGCAACTCTTTCGCCTTGCTCACCGCTTCCTCGCCATCAGACGCCTCGCCGACAACCTCTAGCTCAGGATCAAGCCCCAGAAACATTTTGAGGCCCTGCCGCACGACGCTATGATCATCGGCAATCAAGATGCGTATGCTCATCGCTTTTCGCCTCTGCCTGCTGCTATTAGTCGTCTCTCGCGCCGCTCTCTGGCGGACATCGTCGGCATTGTACCACAGGCGCGCCGGAATCTCCGCTGCCCTGCCGTCCGCATCGGTCGGGGGGCGGCTCGTCTGGCCGCTTGCATCACCGCGCCGTCATCGTGTACACTGAACGCGACAACTCAATAATGCCTGGGCATCGAACGAGGAAAGTACGACTGATGCCGCCCTTCAGAGAGCCGGTGGATGGTGTGAACCGGCGCGCGGGTCTTCGGAAGCTCCCTCGCGAGCCGCGAGCGTGAATCGCCTGCATGGTGCTGGCGTGTGTAGCGGTCGCCGGGTGTTCCCGTTAGCGAACCGGGGTGTGATGGCACCCTCTGAGGCTGGCGTTGCGAGGCGCCGGCAGAAACAAGGTGGTACCGCGAAGGTCGCATTGTGCGTTGCCTTTCGCCCTTGTCAGGGCGGAGGGCTTTTTTGCTACCCATCGCCGTTCAGTCTCGCGCATTCCCAGATGCCTTGGGAAGCGCGATCGATACAGAGCGGAGCAGTACATGCCACACCACAAGACAGCAGATACCTCGGCAGACACAACGTCAGACACGAGGGCGGCCACCGGGCCAATCGCGCGCAAAAAGACAAGCGAATCTGCCAAGCAGGCCGCATCGGCCAAAAAGCCAACAATCATCGCGACACGGCCACCGCAATATGATTTTGCCGCGTTCGAGGCGAAATGGCGCGCGCGCTGGGAGGCCAGCGGCATCTACCAGACTGACCTGCGCCACGCCCGCAAGCCCTACTACAATCTGATGATGTTCCCCTACCCCTCGGCCGAGGGGCTGCACGTCGGCAACATGTATCCCTATACCGGCTCAGACATCCATGGTCGCTGGATGAGCATGCGCGGCTTCGACGTCTTCGAGCCGATGGGATTCGACGCCTTCGGCATCCACAGCGAGAATTTCGCCATTAAGCGCGGAATCCACCCCACTATCCTGACGGCGCGCAACGTAACCCACTTCCGCGAAGATCAACTGAAACGCATCGGCAACCGATTCGACTGGGCGCACGAGGTAGACACCACTGATCCTCGCTACTATCGCTGGACACAATGGATCTTCATCCAACTCTTCAAGGCCGGGCTGGCTGAGCGCAGGTCAGCGGCGGTCAACTGGTGTCCTAATGACAAAACTGTACTGGCCGATGAGCAAGTCATCAACGGGCATTGCGAACGCTGTGGCGCGCTGGTGGAACGTCGCGAGCTGGAACAGTGGTTCCTGACGATCACCAAGTATGCCGACCGCCTGCTGGAGAACCTGAAGACACTGGATTGGTCGGAGCGTGTTAAAACGGCCCAGCGCAACTGGATTGGCCCCTCTGAGGGGCTGCAATTCGCCATGCCAGTCGCCGCAGAGCAGCCGGGAGCAACCATCGAGGCGTTCACCACCCGGCCCGACACCATCTACGGCGTCACATTTGTCGCGCTGGCGCCGCAACATCCGCTGGTGGCCGAGATCACCGACGACGCGCACTCGGCTGCGGTGACCGTCTACACCAGCGAGGCAGGTCGCCAGCGTCCAGCCGACCATACGGAAGAGGTGCGCCCGGATAGCGGTGTCTTCACTGGACGCTACGCCATCCATCCGCTGACCGGCGAACGTATTCCCATCTGGGTCGCCAGCTATGTGCTAATGGAGTACGGTACAGGCGCGATTATGGGCGTCCCGGCGCATGACAGCCGCGACATGATCTTCGCACAGGCGATGGGGCTGCCAATTCGTAGCGTGGTCCAGCCGAGCGGCGCACAGGCAAACGAGAGCCATAGTGCTCAAGAGGCGTACACCGACTACGGCGTACTGATCAATTCCGGCGCGTACACTGGGATGACGTCTGCTGAGGCGACATCAGCGATTATCGCGGAATTCGAGGCGCGCAAGGCTGGCAGCCGCACGGTCAAATACCACCTGCGCGACTGGCTGATTAGCCGGCAGCGCTACTGGGGTCCACCGATTCCCATTATTTACTGTCCAGATCACGGCGCGGTGCCTGTACCAGACGATCAGTTGCCAGTCGTGCTGCCCTACATCGAGGACTTCCAGCCAAAAGGCACTGGCGTGGCTCCGCTGGCAAGCGATCCGTCGTTCGTGCAGACAACCTGCCCGATCTGCGGCAAACCGGCGCGGCGCGAGACGGACGTCAACGACAACTTCCTGGATTCGGCGTGGTATGACCTGCGCTACCCATCGTCGGATGACGATCGGGAGCCGTGGAATCCAGAGTTGACAGCCAAATGGTTGCCGGTGGATATGTACACAGGTGGGGCCGAGCATAGTCTGCTGCACATGATGTACTCGCGATTCATCACAATGGCGCTGCACGATCTGGGACATCTGCCGTTCGAGGAGCCATTCCCGCACTTCCGCGCCAACGGCACCATCACCCGTGACGGCGCAAAGATCAGCAAATCGAAGGGGAACATCATCAACCCCGACGACTATATCAACCGCTACGGCGCCGACGTCTTCCGTATGTATCTGATGTTTCTGGGGCCTTACGAATCAGACGCCGACTTCACTGACCGGAACATCAGCGGCATCGTGCGCTTCCTGGATCGCGTCTGGCGCGTCGTCAATGGCGGCAGTGGCACGGCGGCACAGAGCAAGGCGCGTGGCGAGGCGCGCCGCGAAATGCATCGAGCAATCCAGCGCGTGACCGAAGACACCGGAACGTTCAAGTACAACACAGCGATCGCGACGATGATGGAGTACGTCAATGGCTTAGAGGCGCGCAACCAGCCCAGCCGCGAAGAGTCGCGAACGCTGCTGAAGCTGCTGGCGCCCTACGCTCCGTTCATCACAGAGGAGCTTTGGGAGCGTATCGAGGGACCGGGAGTGGGCTCGATCCACGTCCAGACCTGGCCGGAGTTCGATGCCAGCGCGCTGCGGACGGAGACAATCACGATGGTGGTACAGGTGAATGGTCGGTTGCGTGACCGCATCACCGTGGCAGCGGATGCGGCGGACGAAGCGGTTCGCGCCGCGGCTGAGGCAGCACCCAATGCGCGCCGCGCCATTGGCGACACACCGGTACGCCAGGTGGTGATTGTGCCCGGCAGGCTGGTAAACATCGTCACGAGCGAACGGTAAGCGCCCATCATGTCCCCTCCCGCTGCGGACAGGAGGGGACGGCGTATCACTAGTCAGCGTCCATCTTGATCCAGCCCTTTTTGAGGGCGTGGACGACCGCGGCCGTGCGGTCGTTGACTGAGAGCTTCTTCAGGATCGACGTGATGTGGTTCTTGACGGTCTGGTCACTGATCTTGAGCGACTTGGCGATTTCCTTGTTGCTGTTGCCGCGCGCGATATAGTCGAGAATCTCGATCTCACGGGTAGAAAGCGGCGTAAACACCTGCTGCACCTCAGGCGGCTCCTCGGCGGTCATCTCGCGGAAGCTGCGCAAGACACGGCTGGCCACTGTCGGTCGCGAGAGCACATTGTCGTTGATGATATAGACGCCCTTGCTGACACTGCGGACAGCTTCGACCAGATCGTCTGCCGAGATGCCTTTGAGCAGGTACGCCGCGGCGCCGAGCTTCATCGATTGGAAGAGCTGCTCTTCGTCCTCGAACGCCGTCAGCATGATGATGGCCGCCCGTGGCGAAGAGTGGCGAATCTGCCGGGCCAGTTCAAGCGCATCATTGGTTGAGAGCAGCGCGTCGATGAGCACGACGTCAGGCGTATGTTGCTTGGACAACTCCAGCCCGGTAGCGCTTTCCGACGCCTCGGCGACGACCATGCAGTCACCCGCCTGCTCGAGCGCATTGCGACAACCCTGGCGAAAGAGCGGATGCTCGTCAATCAAGATGACACGAATAGATTCCATCGCAGTTCCCCCAACCCCATATAAAAGCGGATATGTGACGCGTGGCACGCGCGCGGACAGACAGGTGCAGTATATACGATACACAGGGCTGACTGCTGCCACATGGCCCGCATACCTAACCTGGCGGACTCACCGTCTCAGCCTACGGCGCATCAATAGAGCATCAATAGAGTACCGCCTGACTTCGAATTCGCGCCGCCGCCTCATCACGTGAGATGCGGCCAGCTACCAGCGCATCGAGAATATCGTCGAGCGAATCCAGCGGCTCACTCGAGACAACCGGCTGCTCGGCGGGCTGAGTCATTGTCGGGGAAATTACTGGTTGCTCAGGCTTCGGCTCCGTGCGTGCCACGAGATAGCGATTGCGCGCTGCCAGGGTGGCAAACAACGCCACCATGATAACACCCACCAGCAGCGTTACCGCGCCGGTTCGGGCGGAACGTTGCCAATCGCTGGCGCCCGCACCGAGAAATGAGCTGCCAGCCGCCTGAAGGGTGACGACAAGGCCGCCTGCGCTCGTGATGACGCCGCTGGCGAGCAGGATGAGTACGAAGACACGATGTGGCCACGAAACGCCCGTCTCACGGGTACGTCTACCCAGGAGCAGCGTCACCGGCGCGAAGGCGGCTCCGGCCAAAACCATGGCGCCTGCCCTGGTGAAGTCTGCGGCGAGGGGATGCGAACCGCCAGGCACGAGGCGCTCCACCACATCAATCAGCAGCATCCGCCCACCCACCCAGAACGGATATGCGAGGACGACCGCGATGAGCGCGAGTTGCGCCAGTCTCGCCGCTGGCATTCCCGATGGCAGGCCAGTGGCCTCGCGAGCATAGAGCCGCCAGTACGCCAGCAGGGCGATCGCCCCAAACATAAGCGCGCCGAGCGCCTGTCCGCCGCC
>DAHUXT010000183.1 GCA_027307065.1 Ktedonobacteria bacterium | reverse complement strand
CGTGCGATGATGCTGCTGCGCGCCAATATGTTCGCCCGAGGCAATTCGGGTATCCGACCGGAGGTCGCCAGCCTGCTCATCGAGATGCTCAATCGAGGCGTGACGCCCTGGGTGCCGTGCAAAGGCTCGCTCGGCGCGAGTGGTGATCTGGCGCCACTGGCGCATATCGCAGTCGTGCTGACCCGCGATGAGAGTATGGATGGTGGTTACAGTGGGCAGGCGTATCTCGGCGCTGAGTTGATGAGTGGCGCGGATGCAATGCGGCGGGCGGGGCTAGAGCGTGCGGTGGCGGAGGCGAAGGAGGGACTCGCGCTCACCAATGGCACCGCTATGATGGTGGCGATGGGCGCGCTGGCGCTGTACGATGCCGAGACGACCGTCCGCCACGCCGAGGTGGCCGCGGCGCTCAGCTTCGAGGCGTTGGGCGCGCTTTCCTCGGCGCTCCATCCTGCCCTCCACGCGGCGAACCGGCAACCGGGCCAGATCGCCACCGCCGCCACCTTGCGCACCCTGCTCGACGGCAGCCAGCATATCGACGGCGACCCATCGCGCGTGCAGGACGCTTACAGTATCCGCTGTACCCCGCATGTCGTCGGCCCGGCGAGCGATACCATCGCCTTTCTACGCGAGCGCATTACCGCCGCGCTCAATGCCTCTTCGGACAATCCCCTGATATTTACGGATGACGGTGATCCCTACGCCATCTCCGGCGGCAACTTCCATGGGCAGGGGCCGAGCATGTGGCTCGATTTCCTCGGCATCGCGCTGGCCGCCGTGGGCAACATCGCCGAGCGGCGCATCTTTCGGCTGGTGACGCCTGAGTTGAGCAACGGGCTGCCCGCGATGCTGGCGCCCCAAAGTGGACTCGATAGTGGGCTGATGATGCCTCAATATACGGCTGCCGCGCTCGTCTCCGACAACAAGACGCTCGCCCATCCCGATAGCGTCGATTCGATTCCGTCCTGCGCCAATCAGGAGGATCATGTGAGCATGGGCGCTAACGCCGCTCGCCACGCCACCGAGATCGTGGCCAATGTGCGACGCATCATCGCCATCGAGCTGCTCACTGCTGCCCAGGCGATTGATCTGCGCGCAGATGGTCCAGCGCGTCTGGGCCGGGCAACCCACGCGGCGTACGATGCCGTTCGCGAGCATGTCGCCTTCCTGGAGCACGATCGCGAGACGACGACGGATATCGAGCGGCTGGCGGATGTTATTCAGTCGGAAGAGATTCTCCGGGCGCTAGACCGTGTGACTGGCGAGCAGACAGCAGATGGAGAGTAAGATATGATTGCTGATTCAGTGCTCATCAATGACTGGCATCCGGTCGCGCACCTCAGCGAGTTTGACGAGCGGCCCATCCTGAGCGTCCGTTTGCTCGGCGAGGATCTGGTGTTGTGGCGCGTCGGCGACCAGTATCTTGCCTGGCAAGATCTCTGCGTCCATCGCGGTACCAGGCTCTCGCTCGGCAAGATCGTTGACGATAATCTGCTGATGTGCCCCTATCATGGCTGGACGTATGACCAGGACGGCAAGTGCGTTCGCATTCCCGCGCATCCGGAGCAGAAGCCGCCCGCCAAGGCGCAGGTGAAGCGCTACCAGACGCGGCAGCGATACGACATACTCTGGGTCTGCCTCGGCGAACCTGCTCACGACATTCCCTCCTTCCCGGAAGATGCGATGCCGGGCTATGTTACGGCGGTCTGCGATCCTGCCCGCCATGTCGCGGCGCACGGTCCTCGATTGATCGAAAATTTCCTCGACGCGGCGCACTTTCCCTACGTACACGAGGGGGTGCTCGGCGATCCGGGCCATCCAGAGATTCCCGACTACCAGGCGCGCATCGGTCCGGATGGCGTCGAGTCCGATCCGATTCTGGTCTACCAGCCCGCACCCTATGCCAGCCAGGCGGGAGTCGTGGAGTATGTGTACCATGCCTATCGTCCGCTGACGGCGCATTTCTCCAAGAAGACCGGCGAGAAAGTCTTCGGGTTGATGCTGGTCATCACGCCGCACGACGAGCGCGACAGCACCGGCTGGTTCATCGTCGCCGATCAGGAGCCAGGGGGTAGCGCCGCGCTGAAGGCCGCATACTCGCCGCGCATCCTCAAGATCTTTGAGGAAGACCGCGTGATCGTGGAGTCGCAGCGTCCAGAGCTTTTGCCGCTCGATCTGCAGGAGGAGCTGCATCTGCGGTCCGATCGCGTGGCCATTGCCTACCGCTCGTGGTTGCGCAAACTTGGCGTGACGTTCGGAGTGGCGTAGGGTAGTTACTGTTCTTGCTTATCCGTTCTTGCGCCCGCGCGTGTCGCGCCGATAGCCGCCGTCGTGATCAGGGCGAGGGCGACGATTGCTCGCAGATCCAGTGCCTCTCGTAACACGAGCCAGCCGATCAGCGCCGCAATCCCCGGTTCGAGGCTCATGAGAACGCCGAAGGCGCTGGTAGATATGCGTCGCAGTGCGGCCATTTCTAGCGAGTATGGCACGACCGAGGAGAGCAGCGCGACGCCCGCGCCCAGCAGTAATAATCGCGGATTGAGCAACGCGCTTCCCGCACTCGCGACGCCGATAGGGAGCAGGGCCACCGCGCCGACCGTCATCGCTAGCGAGAGGCCAGTTCCGCCCGGAAATGCCCGCCCGACTTGCGCGGTCAGCAGGATGTAAATAGCCCAGCACGCGCCCGCGCCAAGTGCCAGCAGCAGTCCCAGCGGATCGAGCCGAACCGTACCCAGCACGCCGAGCGGCGCAAGCAGCAAGATGCCGCCAACCGCCAGCACAACCCATAATACGTCGAGCGCCCGTCGCGATCCGGCGATGCCTACGCTCAACGGTCCGATGAACTCGATGGTGACGGCGATGCCGAGTGGGATGCGAGTGAGCGCTGAATAAAAGGTGAAGTTCATCAGCGCTAGGATGAGTCCGAACAGCACGACCGCGAAATAATCCGCCCGTGTCGCACCCGCGAGCACACCCTTTTGTGACGTATAGCCCCGCCAGGGACGCCAGAGAGCCAGGAGTGTTAGCGCGGCGAATCCGACCCGCAGAAAGACGACTCCCCCTGGACCGAGCGAACCGAATAAGTCTTTCGCCAGCGCCGCGCCCAGTTGGACAGTAATCATCCCGAAGATGAGCAGGCTCGAGGGCGGCATTGATCCCGTGAGGCCAGAGACCATGCGTAGGGGATTAACAGGGCTGCCAGCACTCCGCGAACGAGCGATCAGCCCGCTCTTGACGACCAACATCTACGAGACCTTTCGACGAGAAGACTGTTAGAGACAAACTATCAGACATGTTCGCATATAGAAACAGGGTTTATCCATTGAAAGTTGCGCTGTCACCCATCGCAAAGTGAGAGCATCACCGCGGCGATAATCGCCTCAGAGGAGCATCGACCATCATGACCGCAATGACCGACCGTGCGCTACTGCGGCTGCACGTTGAGGCGGTATGGCAGATCAGCCTCCCGCCGCTCGAACGTGCGAATGTCGAGCTATCTAACACCGCGAAGCTGCCGCCATGGGCGCTTTATCAGGCCCATCTCAAGGGCGATCAGGTGATTATCTGGCGGTCGGAGATGACCCACGCGGAGCGCGATGATCTGCTCGTACGCGCGGCGAGGGCTGGTGATGCCTTCGATGCCGCGATCGGGATGCGGCGCGAGGTAGTCTTGCGGCACGTTGGCGCCCGGAATAGTATCCTTCCGAAGTCCACGCCGGAGGCTCGGCTGCTTATGGCGGACGATGCCGCATCGATCGAGGCATTTGAGGCCGGAACCGCCGAGTACTTCCTGGATCCGCTCCACGCGCCGTGCTTCGGCGTATTCGCCGACGGGCGACTTGTGAGCGTAGCGCATAGCTCAGCGCACACGGCTGCCGCCCGCGAGCTGGGTATCAACACGCTGCCCGAGGCGCGCCGCCGGGGATACGCCGTCACCGCGACCCGCGCCTGGACCGAAGCGATCGAGCGCGGGGGGCTAACTCCCATCTACAGCGCGTTCGCGCACAATGTGGCATCACTGCATCTGGCCGCCGCCTGTGGCTATGAGCGGGTGAGCGAGAGCGTGTATGGTCCGGTGTCCGACGCAGATAAGTAACCCGCGGAGACGTCCGTTGACCAGGAGTATATCGCGGCGCGCATAGGCTCGCAGCCGTGGCCATTTCGGCTGTCGCTTGACAGGTATGGGGGCCAGTGGTACACTCTATAGGCTGTACACGAATACACCTTCTCGTGCGTGATCCCGCAACAAAGTACGTCGCTCCGGGGTACCACTGCGCACTGCGTATGTGGTCTTCTTCGTTATTGTAGAGGGGCCGATGTGGGGAACGCAGGTGGCGCCGGAGTTGGCAGATAACGCAGGAATGCAGGAGAAACGCAGACCATGTATGCAGTGATCGAGACCGGGGGCAAGCAATACCGCGTTAGCCCCGGCCAGACGGTAGAGGTGGAGTTGCTCCCCGCCGAGCCGGGCAGCGAGGTAGCCCTGGAGAGCGTGTTGCTTGTCTCGACCGATGACAAGACGCTCGTTGGCTCGCCCACTGTTGCTGGCGCGCGGGTGATTACGACTGTCGTGCGCGAGGGTCGCGGCGACAAGATCATCGTCTTCAAGTACAAATCCAAGAAGCGCTACCGCCGGACGCAGGGGCACCGCCAGGATTACGTCTACCTGCTGGTGACTGACATCCAGGCGGAGGGCGAAAGCCTCGTTTCGGATGAGGACCGCAAGCGCTATGAGGCGATGGCGAGCCGCCAGGCCAACCGTTATGAGGCGCGCCTGATGAGTGCGTACGAGGCGCTAGGCATCGTCGAAACGCCGGCAATCGAGGCAACCACCTCGGAGGCGTAGTCGCGGCAATCGTGGCGCTGCTCTCTAGTGCGCCAGTGAAGGACGGGGATAGATCAGATGGCTCATAAAAAGGGTGTTGGCAGTTCGCGTAACGGCCGCGATAGCAAGCCGAAAATGCTTGGCGTGAAGCGCTTTGATGGCCAGTGGGTGCATTCCGGTTCGGTGCTGGTGCGCCAGATGGGCACACGCTTCAATCCGGGCCGCAATGTTGGCCTGGGCCGCGATTTCACGCTGTTCGCCAAGGTGGATGGCACCGTCAAGTTCGAGTGGGAGAGCCGCACCAAGAAGCGTGTGAGCGTCTACCCGGTTGTCGCCGAACAGCCCACCGAGGGAGCCGCCGCCACCGCCTGATGAGTGCGGTGTGGCGACAGCTCGTGACATCACTCTGGTTGCGCAAAGAGGCAGATTCACATGTGTGCGTCTGCCTCCAGTTTTAATCCACGCGCCCCATGCCGAGCAGCCATCAGGAAGCAAGGAATGCTGGCGACGCAACACAGCGCGGCGCTCGACGTACACTATGGCAGAATGTGGCGTGCCGCCGTCCGGCATTGCATTGCTTGGATGCTCATGCTACAGTGGCCTGCAATATCTGAACACTGCGTCTTCGGCACGGAATGTGTTATCCTTTGCCGGGAAAGACGCACCTGATACATTGTGCACCTGACAATCTACTGTACTCACTGAACTAGCTTATGGGCTGAGAGGGGGTCCGTATGGCCCTGCGCCTCATCGCGGCTTCGAAGACTGATGTCGGCAAGCAGCGGGAGCAGAACGAAGACAATTGCTATACTCAAGTCATCGAAGACGACCGGAAGGCATCGGGCCTCTTTATCGTCGCGGATGGCATGGGGGGATATCACGCTGGCGAGGAGGCCAGTAGGATTGCCGTCCAGACCGTGCGCGACGTGCTTCAGCGTCTATTGGGTCCCACCAGTTCGCAGCCCACGATGCCCCTCAATCGCTCACCCCGTGGACGCGATAAAGGCGCGAAGGTGACTCGCAAACTGCCAGAGTCCGAGGGCAAGGCAGACGAGGGCGCTTCAGCGGGCGCGAGCGAACCAGCCGCGACTCCGTCAGTTCACACCGCGCAGGCGACCCAGTCTCTGGACGAATCAGTTGCGCTCGAATATTACTCCGACCTCCTGCGTGGTGCCGTCGAGCAGAGCAGCGAGAAAATCGTCGAGTACGGCGATGAACACAAAGAGGCGCGCGGACTCGGCTCAACCATTACCGCCGCGCTGATAATCGATGGTCACGCGTTCATCGCGAATGTCGGCGATAGCCGCACCTACCTGCTGCGCGATGGCAAACTCTCACGCATCACCTCTGACCATTCACTGGTCGAGCGGCTCGTGCAGTCCGGGCAGATCAAGCGCGACGACGTCTATGATCATCCCAGCCGCAATCTCATCTATCGCTCGTTGGGTGCTGGCCGTGCCGAGGTGGATGTGGACATCTTCACCGAACGCCTCCAGCCGGGAGACACCCTGTTGCTTTGTAGTGATGGTCTTTGGGAAATGGTGCGTGATCCGCAGTTGGCCAACATTCTTACCGAGGTTGACGATCCGACGCAGACGGTCGACCTCCTGATTCAGCGCGCGAACGAAAATGGCGGCGAAGACAATATCACCGCTGTGCTCGTCCGCGGGATTGCTGGGTAGGAGCTACCGCTATGCCCCTCGCCTCTGGGACCATGCTGGCTGGGCGCTATCGCCTGCTTGCCCGCCTGGGTGAAGGTGGGATGGGCAGCGTCTACAAAGTGGAGGATACGACCCGTCCGGGGAAATTCCTCGCGCTCAAAGAATTGCTCGACGATGCGACCCTGCCGCCTGACGAACGCGTTGCCGCCGTCAAGCGCTTCGATGACGAGATCGCGTTGCTCCGTCGGCTACATCACCCGCGCATTCCGTCCTTCGAGGGGCATTTTCTCGACCGGGGCCAGCATTACTTCCTGATGGCGTTGATTCCGGGCATCACGCTCGAAGACTTGCAGACGCAGACGCGAGGGGCGCTGCCGGAGTACGACGTGCTCACATGGATGTGCGATGTATGCGATGTGCTGAGTTATCTGCATGCGCAGCATCCGTCGATCATTGTGCGCGACCTGAAGCCCGGCAACATAATGGTTACGCCGGAGAACGACGTCTTTCTGATCGACTTTGGCATCGCGCGCACCTATAAAGCGGGCAAGCAAAGCAACACCGAAAATCTCGGCACCGCCATCTATGCCTCACCTGAGCATCATGGCCACGGCCAGACCGACGCCCGCTCGGACATCTACAGCCTCGGCGCGACGATGTATCACGCGCTGACCGGACACGAGCCGCAGCCTATGGAGACGCCGCGGCCAGGCTCGTTGCGCCGCTTTGCTCCCAGCGTCAGCGAGGCGACCGAGCGCTTGATCATACGTGCGATGGAGCTAGATCCCGCGCGTAGATTCCCTAGCGCCGATGCGATGCGCCAGGCGATGCGCCAGGCCATTCAGGCGCTCTCCTCCTCGGCGCGTGTCAGCCAGACACGAATCTCATCGCCTGTCGCGGCGACGTCTTCTGCCAGTCTTGCTGCCTCCGCTATCCAGGCGGCGCGTCCTGCGGTTGTACCGCAGACCTCGGCCGCATCTGTGCCCGCGCCCGCCAGAGCCAATTCGCGCTCCGCCGCTGGTCCCGCCGGTCTGATTTGCCCACGTTGTGGCTTCGTCAACCGTGCCAGCGCCAAGTTCTGCGCGCTCGATGGCGCGCCGCTCCGCCCAGGAGCCGTGCCGCGTGTACGCGCCGGGAAAGCCGCCGCGGCTCCGGTGACGCGCATCGTACCCGCCAGCACCGCCGAATTGCACGCCCAACGCGCCACAGAATCCTTCAGCGCCGGGCGTTACCAGCAGGCCAGCCGTCAAGCGGAAGAGGCGATCACGCAGGGCCGTGGCACCTATGACCTCTACATGTTACTCGGACGCGCCCGCCGGTCACTC
>DAHUXT010000182.1 GCA_027307065.1 Ktedonobacteria bacterium | reverse complement strand
AGCACCCGCGAGACACTGTCTCCACCCATAGAGACACCGTAGATCGCGCTGGCATGCGTCATGGTGACCCGGTTGTGGGTGATGACGATAAATTGCGTCTGCTCCGCCAACGTCCGCAAAATCTCGCAAAAGCGTACAACGTTTGCCTCGTCAAGCGCGGCGTCCACCTCGTCGAGCAGGCAGAACGGCGGCGGATTGGTCTCCAGCAGCGCGAAGAGCAGCGCCACCGAGACCATCGCGCGTTCGCCGCCGGAGAGTAGCGACAGATCCTGCACCTTTTTGCCAGGAATCTGGACGAACACCTCGACGCCGCCAAATCCGGGACGTTTCGGCGCCGCCAACTCCTCCATTTCATCGTCATCCTCGATGGCATCGCGCCGCGGGGCTGTCAACTCCAGGCGGGCCGCGCCGCCACGAAACAGCGTCGTAAAGTGCCGTTGGAAGCGTTCGTTGACCATCTGAAAGGTCTCTTCGAACTGGCGCCGCATGGTCGCGTCGAGCTCAGCGATGATCGAGCGGAGGTTGGTAGATGCCTGTTCCATGTCGCGCACCTGACCCGTCAAAAAGTCAAAGCGCGTCTTCAGCTCCTCATAGGCCTGCGGCGCTTCGGGGTCGTAGCCACCAAGGTTCTTGATGCGCGAACGAAGCTGGTCGATTTGTCGTCGCAGCCGGCCAAGTTCCTCTACAGTCAACTCGTCGGCGTCATTCTGGCCGCTCATCAGGCCGTTCAGGAGCACTTGGACGTCCGTCTCTTCGTCGCCAGCCAGATCTTCGCGCATCTGCTGCACCAGCGTCTCGATGGCATCGCGCGCACGCTGCGCCTCGACGATGCCGCGCCGGTACTCGACCTCTAACCCCGCCAGTTCTTGCCGCTCCGCGCCCTGACCGCGTTCGAGTTCGAGCGCCTCCGTCTCCAAAGCGCCCTGTCGCGCATCAGCGACACGTAGCTCGTCGCCGAGTGTCTGCACCTGGGTGCGCGTCTCGGCGATGGTCGTTTCCAGGGTCTGCGTCAACGCCAGTAGCTCCGCGTGCTGCGTTGCCAGCAACTGCATTCGGGACTGGCGCCGGGCAACCTGTCCCTCAAGTTCGCGCAGTTGACCGCGCACTTGTTCGGCACGCTGGTTGAGCACGCGCACCTCTTGCTGCTGGAGCGCCAGGCTCGTGCGCATGCGAGTCAACGCTTCTTGCTGGGCACGGTTGCGCTCAACGAGGTCATCCATTTCGCCCTGGATGTCCTCGATCAGCTCAGTTGCTTCTCGCTGCGCTTTTTCCTGCTCGGCTACCCGCTCGACCGTGGCGGCGATCTCCTGCTCGATGCCGACAACCTCGGCGGCGAGCTGATCGGCAACCGACTGGCCGACGTGGGCCTCGCTCTGCGTGCGCTCGAACTCGCGTTGCAGCACGGTGACCGCGCGCGCATGCTCCTGCGCCGTCTCTTCAGTTCGCTGTAGGTCCACGCGTAGATGCTCGTCACGCTGCTTACGCTCCTGCTGTGTGGCAGCGGCACTGTCGTGTTTGGCCCGTGTCTCGCCAATGTGCGACGTCAATCGCTCGATCTCGGCCGGAAGCTGGCGCAACTCGCGCTCCCGGCCAAGCTGGCTCGTCTCGTGCCCACTGAGAGTCGCGTGCGAACCGCCTCGCAGCCAGCCACGGGGATGGATAGATTCGCCGTCGAGTGTCACAAGGGGAACGGGAGGCGGCTGCTCGCCCCAGCGTGAGTCGGCGGTGGCGAGGTCGCGGACGATATATGCGCCTTTGAGCGACCGTGTCAGCGTCGGCCGCAACTCTGATGAACACTGCAGGGCGTCGTGCGCGAACCCGAAAAACTGCGTGCCGTCTGCTGCGGGCATATCGGGTAGCGGCGGTAGTTCGGTTGGGCCTTCGAGCCACAATATCGTCGCGCGTCCGCCGCCGCGCTCGCGCAGCCACCGAGCCGCCTGGCGCGCGTCCTGCCGCGTTGGCACGATGGCTGCATTGACGAAGTTGCCCAGCGCCGACTCCAGTGCTATTTCCAGTCCAGCGGTTGCGCCGATGGCTTGCGAAACGACAGCGACGATCGGTGGCTTGTCAGGCTCTTGGGCCTGGAGCAGTGTGCGCAGCCCATCGCTGTAGCCCTCCATGTTGCGGCGCCACTCTTCGAGCAGTGCGAGCCGATCCGCGACCCCGCGCCGCTCGCGTTCGCTATCACCAATTGCCCCGCGCAAGCGCTCCAACTCCGCCTGTCCAACGGCTATCTCCCGGCCAACCTGTTCGCGCTGATTGACGCGGTCCTCTACGGCGGCGCGAGCAGTTTCGAATTCGCGCCGCCGGGCTGCCAGTGCGCTTTCTGATGTCTGCATCTTGTGCTGAAGTTGCGCAACAGAGTCCCGGCGGGCCGCCAGGGTACGATTGCGTTCACCGACTTGCCGCTGCAATCGCCCAAGTTCTGTCTGCGCCGCACCGAGCCGTGCCTGCGCCTGAATGACGTCGCGTTGGGCGGCTCGCAGTCGAGCCTCCTCGCGTTCCTGTTCCTGCCGGGCGGCGTGTTCGGCACGCTCGAAGTCTTCCATTTGTAGCGCGGTGGCATTCGCGGTGGCACTCGCTTGCTCTACCTGGGATTCCAGTGCCTCGGTGTGGGCGCGCCCGGCGAGCACCGCGTCCTCCTGTTGCTCCTGGTCACTCGCCAGTTCCGTTTGCTGCTGATCGACACTGGTCAGGCGCTCACGGGCGACGGCGAGTTCGCGCTCCGCAGTCTGCAGCGCGTCGAGGCCCGCGCCGCGCGCATGCCGTAGACTGGCGATCTGCGCCAGCAGGTCCTCGCGTTCCTGTCGGAGCGCGGCAATATTTGTGTCCTGGTCTGTAAGCAGCGTTTGAATGTGGGCGATGCGCCCGGCGAATTCGCGCTCGGCGGCGTCGGCGGTGGCGCTGGCGGTATTGACGTCTGCCCATTGGCGCCGATACCAGATGCGCAGCAACCGCGTCAGATCCTCGTGCGCGCCCGCGAACTCGCGCGCCCGTCGTGCATGTTCCGCTAATGGCGCCAGTCGCGGCTCGATTTCGCCGATGATGTCACGCAGACGGGAGAGGTTGCTTTGGGTCAACGTCAGTTTCTGCTCAGCCTCAGTCCGCTGCGCCTGGAACTGGCGAATGCCAGCGGCATCCTCGAAGAGGCCGCGTCTTTCCTCGGCGCGCAGGCTCAGTGCCTGGTCGACGAGTCCCTGCCCGATGACCGTGTACGAATCGTGGCCTATCCTTGCCTGGGCCAGTAGCAGCAACACCTCACGCAGACGCACGCGCTGGGCGTTCGCCAGGTATTCGCTGTCACCCGAGCGGAAGCTGCGCCGCGCCACCGTCACTTCGGCGAACTCTGATGGCAGCCAGCCCGCGCTGTTATCCAATACCAGGCCAACCTCGGCCATCTGGGCGGTCGTTCGCCCCTGTCCACCCGCGAAGATGACGTCGTCACTGCGCTTGCCGCGAAGCTGGCGCATGCTTTGTTCGCCCAGCACCCAGCGCACGGCATCAGCCACATTGCTGTTGTGAACAATGATATTATCGGCCACGAAATTGTGAGTATCGGCCACGCAGAGGTCATAGACCCACGGGTCTTCGGGAGCGAGTCGTTCGACAGACACCACCTCGTCCCAGAGTACATCGGAGTCAGCCAGTGTCCGCAGTCGTTTCAGAGTGTCCCTGGCCGCGGCAGGCGATTCGCCAACCTCTTCTATCTGCTGGATGACTTCGCGAATGCCTGCCCGGCTTGCCTCGCAACGTCCCTCGACGTATGCGGCAAGTTTTGGTCGGCCGGCACGGTGGCGCTTGAGGCGCACTCTTGCAAGCCGTGCCGCCTCGCGCACGATTTCGTTCGCCCCTGGAACGACATCAAGGTTAGGGTTGCCCGGACCCGAGAGACCTTGCAGTGATCGCAGTGCCACCTGTTTATTTCCGACAAAAGACAGGCCTTCTGCCGCCCGTCGAAGGTGCTCGCGGCCATAGATGTAAACCACATAGTATGTTCGTGTTGCACGCGAGGTTCCCGATGACCGCGCAGGTAGCCGCCGTACCTTCGCCCGTAGGGTCGAAGCGATTCCGAGCCGGAGCAGTAATCCTACGACCTGGTGGGCGAGCGTTTGACTCGCGGTGACATATTCGATGTAGCACTGGGGTCGAGCCCTAGCGCGCGAGGACACCAAATGAATGTGTGCGTCTCCCTCAAACAAACCGGATAGGAACGCCCATTGCACGGCGGTGTTCGCACGAAATATCTGCGGGGGTATTATCTTGGATGCCGAACTAGAGTTGACGGCGAGTCCAAAGACGCGTTCCATAGCATGGCCGAGGGCATGGGAGAATATAATCGAATCTTCTGTCCGCGCTTTGTAATGATGTCTGAAGACGTCCACGTCAAAGAGCGTCTTTGCCAATCGCTCAAATTCGTCGTTTACGGCGGGGTCGTTATTGACAAATCGTATGTCAGCTTCAGCCGTGTTGCGCCCTTCCGCAATGACCAGACCAAGGAAGCGGGCGAAGTCAGGCGTCATTGCTTTAGGAAACGCAATTGACTTTGCGGAGTGGGCACTGAAGCGCAGATGTTCCGGGATTGGAATGGTCGAAACGGATGCCAGACGCGCAAGAACCGCTATCTTTGTCCCTTGTCCATCGAGCAGCCCCTTCAATTGGTACCGACTCACGGCAGACAACTCTTGCCACGACTTCCACGTTCTATGTTCAATTCTGGCGCTACGGACCCACTCACGCAATGCCGCCGATGGCGACACAAAGACGTTATCGTCGTCTGTAAAAGATTCGAGCAAGTCGCGTCTCGAAATCTCTACAGGTGCATGCTGGGCTGGAAGGGCGCGTGGGACTGCAATGCGAATGCCCTCGTGCAATTCGTCCGCGCGCAACGCATGCAGAGTTCCATGAGAAAGGGTAAAGAGCGGATGATATGCAGTCGCGGTCACGGTCCGGCCGGATCGTGTCTTAATGCGCACTAATTCATCAGGGGCAGTGCGTTTGACGAATGCCGCGACTGAGCGCACTTCAATTTGCAGCGTCCTTGGATTTAGCGACAACACACTTATGCCTGATGGATTCTCGCGAGTAAGTACCCCGTCGTCTAGCTGCTCAGGTGCGATTGCCGCGGCAAGGCTCTCATTCACAAGCGTAGCGATCGGAACGTCGCGGCCATCCGCGAGGGTCACGAGGCTCTGGCCAACCAGGCACTTACCGGCGCCATTTGGCCCGACGATGGCGGTGATGCCAGGGCTGAATTCCAACACGGTGCGCGAGGCAAAGCTTTTGAACCCATGCAACTCAAGCCGCTTGAGATACATGCCGAGATGCCTCCTCGCGCCTGGAGATCCATTGCCGCCACGCCGCTTCGTGGATGCCGCGAGCAGCATACCATGTTTCTCGGCACGCGCTTCAAAATCGGACGACGTGTGGCCTGCTTGGGCTATACTCGAAGAAACCAGGGAGACGGCTCACAGATTTGGCAGAAACAGGCAGAGTGGCATTGGATTTGCGACACGCGCAGGGCGTAGGACAAATAGCTGCCCTGGCGTGAGAGGGAGGATCTATGGTGAACGAGTCTCGAGATGCGAGCCGGGTGCGGCGTGCGATCACCGATGTCTACGATGAAGAGCACCGCACGTTTCTCGTTCACTTCCCGCTGTGGTTCATTGTGGCGCTGGGGATCAGCGGAGTCATGGTGCTGGGGGTGACAGGGTTCCTGGGCAAGCCACAGAGCCATGCGCTGTACGATGCAATGTTTGGCCAGTCCTGGCTACTTTATCTCTGGCTGTGTGTGCTCGTGCTGACCCTCGAAGTCGCCGTCCTGCGTGACCTTACCGTGCGGCGATATCGCATCGTAGCGGTGACGATGACGCTGATTGCCATGATCATTGTGCTCATCACGTTCTTCTACGGCATCCCGTTCGGTGAGCTGCTCAATTCGCTGCTCGACCAGCTTTTCCATCTTCGAGTCGCCGTGGAACAGCTCGTCTCCAGTCCGTGGTTCTACGCGCTCTTGAACTTCGGCGTACTCGGCGTCTACGCCCTCGATTCCGGACGGCGCTGGCTGCGGCGCGCGCGTGGGCTTCCACCGAGCCGGCGCGTCGATATCGGGCTGGGCGAGGCGATCGACAAGAAGAAGCTCCCTGGCATGCAGCAACTGGTGGCGGGCGATCTGCTCGCGGGGGCGCTGCTCGCGGTCGTGCTCGCGGTCATCTTCCGCCCGGATATCATCGCGACGTTTTGGCGTCTGACGAATTCCGCGGTCTTCATCAACGGCTGCACGGTGTCGTGGCCGTTGGGCGCCTGTGCGCCTCCGGGGCTCAAGCTGTCTGATCCGCCGACGCTCACGTTCATCGATACCATCCTGGCGCTCATCGCCTTGCCGACAGGTCTGCTCGTGTTGGCGCTGGCAGGCGCCATCAGTGGGCTTGGCGCGCTCGGCGGCGTTGCTCGCGAGCCGGGCAACTCCCGTCCCATCGCCGCCGATGGCCAGCAGCAATCGAGCACCCAGGCGATCTCAGAGCAGGTCTCGAAGACGCTGCTCGATACCCTACTCGCGGCGCTCAACCGCGGTGGGGGCAGTGGGTCGTCAACGGCCGCCGAGGTGGCATCTGAGAGTCTGCTGCTGCCGCTGCGTAATGTGCTGTGGCCGCCGCTGATCTTTCTTGGTGTCGAAGCCGTCGCGCAGGTCAGCACCCATGTCCAGACCTATTTTCACAGCGTCAAGTCGCTTGCCGACGAGGCTGCGTTGCTAGCGTTCGTCGTGCCCTGGGCACTTGTCGCGTCGATCAGCATTGTCCTTGCGTTGGCGCTGCTCGTGTTTCACGGGCGTGTCGCCGAGAATACGTTTCGATTCCTCGGTCTTGTCGCGTTTATCGCGCTGCTGACTGGATGGATCTATTCGCTGGCGTTGTGGAGTTTCAATCAACTGCTCTTGCTGCTGCGGGCGAGTACCAGGCATCCGTTTGACCCACCAGCCTGGAATACCGTCCTTTCGCTGGGAGCGCTGCTGATATTCGGCACACTCTACTTCGCGCGACGCATGCGCCGCTCCCCAACCTGATTTGGCATGGCCCATCCCCGCCAGCAGTATCGGGAATCGGGCTGAATCGGGCCGCCGCTGGAACCTTATGCAGTGCTGGCGCGTCATCGTAACGGTTATCGTATCGGCCATCGTATCGCTCGTACGCGTGCGTGTCGCGAGAGGCCGGGCTTTGTTCGCCGCTCTACCTGGCTGGTAAGTGGCGTGACGTGAGATAGGTAATATTGCTTGCGTATATTCAGTAGAATTCAGTAGAATTTAGGACGATTCTGTAGGTTGCGGTGTTGCAATCTCTTCGACCAATGCATGCCACCTGGTTCAGGAGTGGAGAGAGCCGCACTATGAGCAACGTATCCGCGCGCCGCAAGAATACGCAGCGGCTGCGTCGACGATCCAGAGGACGGACGTCAGTCGGCCGTCCAAATTTCAACGTGCGAAGACCGTCACGTACGCAACGCAGGACTCCTCCCGGCGCACGTTCCGCACGTTCCGCACGTTCGCAGCGCGTGACTCGGTTGATCCGGCTGGGCGCGGTGATGTGTCTGGCTATACTCGTCTGCGTTGGCTTTGAACATCTAGGCCCTGGCGCGGCTATCTACGATGAGGCCTCCAGCGTCGGCTTTGACCCGGAGCGCGCACGGTTTCTGCAATTTCTGCTCGTCACGTTGATGGGAACGCTTGGAGCCGGATGTCTCGCGCGCTGGCGACTGCCAGTGTGGATCGGCGGCCTCGTCTATTTCGCCGGCGGCTATTTGATTCCGTATGCTGATCAAGCACAGCGCCTCAGAAC
>DAHUXT010000181.1 GCA_027307065.1 Ktedonobacteria bacterium | reverse complement strand
GAATAGCCCCACACCTGCCAACACCACAATCCTCCGCCGCCAGGGCGCTCACATGAGCGAGCGGCGCTCAGTCTTCACGCCGGCCTCACGCTTCCCCGCCGGCGCCCATCAACTGCTCGCACTAGCCAGCGCCAGCGGCGTGCGGGCGAGCGCCAGCGCTTCAGGCATGTCGGAGATAACGAGCAGATCCGCCTCGCGCTGTTGCAGGTCGCGCGCCAGATCCCAGAGATCGGCATAGGCGGCTCCGCCTGGCATGATGAGCAGCACCGGGGAGCCGTGCCCGATCGTCGCGATCGGACCATGGCGAAAGTCCGCCGACGAATAGGCGTTGGCAAGGACGTAGGTGAGCTCTTTGAGCTTGAGCGCCACCTCGAAGGCGGTCGCATAGTCATAGCCGCGGCCAATCACCGCGCAGCCGGTCATCTCGCGGTAGCCCTTGATGCGCCTGGCAATGTCGTTTGTGCCGCGCAGAATTGCCGCCATCGCATCGGGCAGCGCCCGCAGTTCGTCCATGCGCGCGCGCGCGCCGCTCAATGCCGCCGCGAAGGCTGCCATGATAGCGAGTTGCGCCGAATAGGTCTTAGTCGCCGCGACGCTGCGCTCGACCCCGACGCCCAGTTCGATCACCTCATCGGCAATGGCACCCAGTGGTGAGCTACGGTCGTTGGTGATGGCGAGGGTTGGCCTGCCCTGGCGTTGCGCCTCGGCCAGCACTGCGACGATATCGGGTGATTGTCCCGACTGCGAGATGCCGACGACCAGCGCTCCCTCCATCCGTGGCGGCGTCTGATAGATCGTGTAGAGCGACGGTGCGGCCAGCGCCACGGGATAGCCGGCCATCGCTGCCCAGGCGTATTTGGCGTAGGTCGCGGCATGGTCAGACGATCCGCGAGCGGCGATCAGCGCATAACTGAAAGCTGGTAGCCGCGCCGTGATGCCCGCGATCTGCGGGATGACGCGCTCGAGGAGTGCGGCGATCAGCGCGGGCTGGCTGTAAATTTCTTGTTCAAGCCATGATGACATAGGCGTAGGCATAGGCGTTCTCCGCTCAACCAGGCATCCATGCTCTGCATCCGCAATGGGCACCTGCGCTACCGATTCAGTCACATTGTACACGAAAATCTGGTATGGTGGACTAGACATCTTGACAAATATCCCACTCCACCGTATAGTGACTTCCAACACGGGTCGGTCGTGCCGGGACGACCCCTTGAGAGTGCCCCCTGATTGCCAGCGAGCAGCCACCGTCGCCAGAGAGGAGGGCTGAATCAGGAGATACCGTTCGGACGTTCGTTACGACAATGGTTGCCGAGGCGCGCCCGCTGGGCGTTACGTAGTGCCGGTTTAGGTCTTTTCATCACATCTACGCTGAGTTTCACACATCTCCATGCGCGCAAGGTCCGTCTGTATCGCGTCCCGCCGTGGCTACGCGATGCTCCATGACTCCTGAGGAGGATCTACATGACCTCTGCCTCTTTCCCCCCACGATCGCGCTGGGTGAAAGGCAAAGCAACGCTGCTTGCGCTCTCATTCCTGGTAGTGCTTTCTCTCGTATTGGCAGCCTGTGGTGGCTCCAGCCAGGGCAAGGGCAGCACCCACGTTTTGACGGCTATCTGCTCGGTGGGTGGCTCCTATACCCAGAACATGAGCCCCTTCAGCCCAAACGTCAACTGCGGCGTCGACGGTCTGGTCTATGAGAACCTGGCATACGTCAATGGCGTTACCGGGCAGGAAACCCCGATGCTCTCGACTGGCCACCAGTTCAGCTCAGATAACAAGACGTTGACGTTCACGATTCGCGATGGCATCAAGTGGTCCGATGGGCAGGCGTTTAGCGCGAACGATGTCGCGTTCACGTTCAATATGCTCAAGCAGTATCCCGATGCCGACTCCGGCGGCTTGTGGCAACAGTTGTCGTCGGTGACGGCACAGGGCGCCTCGGTGGTGATGACCTTCACAAACCCCGCGCCAACCCTGCTCCCGTTCATCGAACAAACGTACATCGTACCGGAGCATCTGTGGTCCAGCGTAGGCGACCCGACAAAATATGTCAATCCGAATCCCGTCGGCACCGGACCCATGAAGCTCAAGAGCTTCGACGCCCAGGTCATCAAGTACGTCAAGAATCCCGGCTACTGGCAGGCCGACAAGGTGAAGGTGGACGAGCTAGATTATCCGGTCGTCAATAGCAACGACACCGCGCTGCTGAAGATGGCCAGCCACCAGGCCGACTGGACCGGCATTTTTAGCGCGGCGCTGCAAACGGCGTTCGTCTCGAAAGACTCCGCACACAATCACGTCTACATGGTTCCGGTGGTGCCCGTGCAGATCGTGCCCAATCTCAAGAATCCACTGCTCGCGCAACTGCCAGTGCGGCAGGCCATCAGCGCGGCGCTCGACCGCACGCAGATGTCGACCTCCGGTGAAGCCGGATTGGAGCAGCCCGCCAGCCCAACCGCTTTGATGCCGGGCCAGGAGAAGTATCTGGATGCCTCTTATAATGGCAAGCTGCCTGATTTCGGTGCGGCCAACGCTGCCCAGGCGGGTACCATCCTGGAGGGCGCTGGATTCAAGAAAGGCTCCGATGGCATCTATGCCGACGCGCAGGGCCACAAACTCAACTTCAAGGTGACCGTGCCGGGCGACTTCTCCGATTACGTGCAGGATCTGCAAATCGCGCAGCAGAATCTCCAGGCGGCGGGCATCGGCCTGACGCTGAACAAAGTGTCGGACGACGACTGGCGCGCCGACCGCTCCTCGCACAATTTCGACCTGATCATGACCGGCGGCTTCTTCGGTCCGACGCCGTACTATTACCTGGAGCCGCTGCTCAATAGTTCGCACATCAGTGGCGCGGGCGCGACGAACTGGGCGGGATGGAATGATCCCCAGACCGACCAACTGCTCAAGCAGTACGCTTCGACGTCCGATACCGCGACGCAGATACAGGCCATCCAGGGACTGACGACGATCATGGCGACCAAGCTTCCGGTTATCCCGGTGCTTGACGCGATTCAGTTCTTCGAATACAGCACCGCCAACTGGACTGGCTGGCCGACGCCTGAAAATCCCTATGCGATTGGCTCGGCATACCAGCTTGCCGCTGGCGACAACGAGCAGGTGATTCTGCACCTGACGCCCGCGTAGTCGTTGATCTCTCCACTACCCGGTGACCGTCTCCGCTCAGGGGGCGGTCACTGGCTGAACTCAGGGCGATTTCAGCACAGCTACGCATGTTAAAATGGCGCCGACAGGCACAGAGCAGCCATTCGCTCAACGATTCAGCGTTCCGCAAGCGTGCGGCCCAGGAGAAACGTGATGCGCCACGTCATCCGTCGGATAGGCATCTACCTGCTGGCCATTTGGGCCGCGCTCACCATCAATTTCTTTTTGCCACGCCTGGCGCCAGGGAATCCGGCTGAGATCGTCTATCAGCGGCTCTCGCAGCATGGCGCTGTTAGTCCAGCCACGCTCAAAGCGCTGGAGATCGAGTTCGGCGTCAACACCACCGATCCGCTCTGGGTGCAATATATCGCGTATCTGAACAATCTGCTGCATGGCAATCTCGGCATCTCGACCAACTATTTCCCGAATACCGTCACTCAGATCATTGGCCAGGACATCAAATGGACCCTGGTGCTGCTGACGGTGAGCGTGGTGCTGAGCTTCACACTGGGTACGCTCATCGGCATCGTCGTCGCCTGGCGGCGTGGCACCGCGCTCGATACGGTGCTTTCATCGGTAATGACCTTCTTCTATTCGATTCTCTATCCCTGGCTGGCGCTGATGGCCGTCTACTTTCTCGGCTATACACTCGGCTGGTTTCCGTTCGCCGATGGCTATGATGTCACCCTGACACCTGGCTGGAATCTCGATTTTCTGCTGAGCGCGGCGTACCACGCCATTCTGCCCGCGCTGACACTCATCATCTCCACCGTTGCCGGCTGGATGTTGACGATGCGCAACTCGATGATTACGACGCTCTCCGAAGACTATGTGCTGCTGGCGCAGGCCAAGGGGCTGCGGTCGCGGCGGGTGATGTTCGCCTATGCGGCGCGGAACGCGATTCTGCCCAGTGTGACCGGCTTTGCCATCGCGCTGGGCACGGTCGTGGGTGGCGCGCTGCTCGTCGAGATCGTATTCTCCTATCCCGGCATCGGCTACGCGCTCTTTCAGGCGATTCAGAGCCAGGATTATTCGCTGGCGGATGGCATTTTGCTGCTGATCATCGTCGCCACTGTATTGATGAATCTGGTGGTGGATATGCTCTATACCGCGCTCGATCCGCGGGTGCGCCAGGAGAGGAGCGCCTAGCCGATGCGTCAAACATCCCCTTCCAATGAGATAGCGTCCGTGCCTGGCGGCGCGAATCGCCCAGCGTTACCGCCTCTGGGGCGAACCTATGCCTCGCCGTCGCCATTCGCTGGCCTCATGCGGTTTCTGCGGGCCTTCTGGCGGGCTGTCACGGTCAATCGCAAGGTAATGTTGGGCAGCGCGATCGTCGGCGTCTTCGTGCTGGTTGCCATCTTCGGGCCAATTATCATCCGCCAAAATCCGCTTGCCTACACGACCGATCTGGTGCGCCCACCGTCGGCAGCGCACTGGCTCGGCACCAATCAGGGCGGCCAGGATGTCTTTGTGCAGTTGGTGGTGGGCACGCGCAGTTCGCTCTCCTGGGCACTCCTCTCTGGGCTGATGGTGATGATGATCTCGATTGCGGTTGGTTTGGTAAGCGGCTACGCTGGTGGCGTCGTCGACGACATCCTCTCGGTCATCACCAATGTATTTCTGGTCGTTCCGGCATTTCCGTTGGCGATTGTCGCGGTCGAATACTTCAGCCGAAGCACGTTGACAATTGCGATTATCGTCGCCCTCACCAATTGGCCGTGGGGTGCGCGTGTGCTGCGAGCGCAGACACTCTCGATGCGTAGCCGCGAGTTCGTGACGGCGGCGCGCGCGGCGGGTGAGCATACCTGGCGTATCATCTTTCTGGAGATTCTGCCGAACGAAATCGCGATTGTCGCCGCCAGTTTCATCACGACGACGATCCAGGTCTTGCTAGCGGTAGCCGCGCTGGAGTTCCTTGGGTTTGGCGATAGCGCGGCGATTAGCTGGGGCACGATGCTCTACGATGCCTACTTTGGCAGCGCGCTCTTTCAGGGAGCGTGGTGGTGGTTCGCGCCGCCGGGGTTTTGTATCGCGCTGCTCGGCGCTGGCCTGGCGCTGCTGAACTTTGGCATTGACGAGGTAGCTGACCCGCGTCTGCGGCAGGGGAAACGTCGTCGACAACGCGGAAGGGCAACGGTGGCAGCATGACGCGACGACCGATCCTTGATGTAAAGCATCTCTGTGTAGACTACCTTGCCGAAGATGGCGTTGTTCATGCCGTCGACGATGTCAGCCTGACGCTGCGCCGCGGCGAGATTCTGGGGCTGGCGGGCGAGAGCGGCAGCGGCAAATCGACGATGGCCTACGCTATCACCCGGCTCTTGCGGCCCCCCGCCGAGATTACTGGCGGCGAGGTGCTCTACGATGGTCGCGCGCGCGCGAATGGCGAGATGACGCCGTCAGTTGGTCCGGTGGATATCTTGCGGCTGAAGCCTGCGCAATTACGCGCGGTCCGCTGGAGCGAAATAGCGATTGTTTTTCAGAGTGCCATGAATGCCCTCAACCCGACAATGACCGTTGGCACTCAGGTGCTCGATGTGCTGGCGACGCACCGCCCGGAAATGCCGAAGCCGGAGCGCAATGCCCGCGCGCGCGCGCTGTTCGAGATGGTGGGCATCGCGGCCGAGCGGTTGAAAAGCTACCCGCACGAGCTGAGCGGCGGCATGCGCCAGCGGGCCACCATCGCCATCGCCCTGGCGCTCTCGCCGGAACTGATCATCATGGATGAGCCGACCACCGCGCTCGATGTGGTGGTGCAGCGCGAGATTCTGACAGAGCTGATGCGTTTGCGCGAGCGGCTCGATCTCTCGATCATCTTCATCACCCACGACCTCTCGCTGCTGCTTGAGATCGCCGATACCGTGGCGATCATGTACGCTGGCCGAGTCGTCGAGTCTACCAGCGCGCACGCACTCCATCGCCAGCCGAGGCATCCGTATAGTTTCGGCATGCTCCATTCGTTCCCCTCGCTGCGTGGCGAACAGCGGCTGATGACAGGCATCCCCGGCTCACCACCGGACCTGCGCGCCGTGCCCGCAGGGTGCGCGTTCCATCCACGATGTCCGCTGGTCTACGCGCCATGCTCGCAGGTAGTGCCCGCGCTCATGACCATGCCCACGGACTCGGCTGCAATAACCGATAGTGGCGAGCAATCCGTCGCCTGCCACCGCTATGATCCAGCGCGATCAGAGGGCAAGCCACTGCCGACGGCAACCGAGATGGAGGACGGCTACGCCACGCTCTCCTCGGCGTTCCAGGAGGCAGGGAAGGCATGACGATGACTACTCCATCGACCGCGACGCCAATTCTCGAAGCGGACCATCTGCGGAAGCACTTCCCCGTGCGGCAATTTCGCCCGTTCGCCAAGCCACAGGTCGTGCATGCCGTTGAGGATATCTCGCTCGCGCTGGTCCCTGGCCGCGCGCTGGCGCTCGTTGGCGAGAGTGGCAGCGGCAAGACCACCGTGGCGCGGATGCTTGCCCGGCTGTATGAGCCAACCGCCGGAGTGATTCGTTTTCGCGGCAGGCCTGTCACCGCGAGCCGCCGCGCCGCGCTGTTGGAATATCGCCACCATGTGCAGATGGTGTTTCAGGATCCTTTCTCGTCGCTGAATCCTGTCCACTCGGTGCGCTATCACCTGGGGCGGGTGCTGCGGCTCCATGGGCGGGCGCACACGCGAGACGAGGAGACGGCGCAGATTCTGGCGCTGCTCGGAAAAGTGAGCCTGACGCCCGCGGAGCAGTTCATCGAGAAGTATCCGCACCAGTTGAGCGGCGGCCAGCGGCAACGTGTCTCGATTGCCCGCGCCTTGGCGGCGGGTCCGGAGGTGCTGTTGGCCGATGAGCCGGTCTCGATGCTGGATGTCTCGATCCGGCTGGGTGTCCTGAATCTGCTGCTGCGGTTGAAGCGCGAAGAGCGGCTGGCAGTGCTGTTCATTACCCATGACATTGCCAGCGCCCGCTACTTCGCCGAAGAGACGCTGATCATGTACGCTGGCCAAAGTGTGGAGAGTGGGCCAAGCGACGCGGTCATCCAGCAGCCGAAGCATCCCTACACCCAACTGCTGATCTCGGCGGCGCCCGACCCCGACCGTCCTGCCACCGCCAAGCCACTGCCAGCGCGGGGCGAGATCCCCAGCCTGGTTACGCCGCCGACCGGCTGCCGCTTTCATCCGCGCTGCCCACATGCCATGCCAGTCTGCCGCGAGCGCTTCCCCGGTCGCACCGAGCTGGGCAACGGCCACTGGACCCACTGCTTCCTCTATGGCGAGGGCAACGACGCGCCGGAAGGTCCGGCGACTACTCATTCCTGAAGACAGGAGTTCCCGTTCATGGCTCGTATCAAACTGGCATACATCGGCGGCGGCAGCACACGCGCGGCGGGCACGATGGCATCGTTCATCTGGCAGGGCGCGCAGTTCGACGGCTCCGAGGTAGTGTTGATCGATCTGGATGCCGAGCGGCTGGGCGTCGTGGAGACGATTGCCCGCAAGATGGCGCGTGCCCGTGGCCTCGATATCACGATCACCGCGACCACCAACCGGCGCGAGGGCCTGCGCGACTGTGATGCCGTGCTTACCAGTTATCGCCCCGGTGGCTTCGAGGCGCGCTACCTCGACGAGAGCATCCCGCTGAAGCATGGCGTCATCGGCCAGGAGACGCAAGGCCCTG
>DAHUXT010000180.1 GCA_027307065.1 Ktedonobacteria bacterium | reverse complement strand
CTCCCGGCACACAGCGCGCTGACCGTGGCCGCTCGTTGCCTTCGATGGAAGCCGAGACTTCGGCCGCTGCGACTGCCCATGATGGCGGCGCGCCGGAGCCGGATCTCGACGTACTGGCCCAGCAGGTACACGCGATTCTCAAACGGCGACTGGCGGCGGAGCGGCGGCGCTTCGGGTAGGCAAAACGGCATCGCAGTGAACGCGAAAGGGAACAGGAGATGGACGGCGCCAGTCTGGCCCACGCGCAGATCATCAATCTCGAAGGCGGTGGCTCGCCCATCGAGTGCATGTTCAATCCCAAGGAATATTCGTTCTCCAAGCGTAACCAGTGGACCGCTGGCCATAGCAAGGGCCATAACATGCCCCCGCTGGAGTTTGGCAGCGGCCAGCCCGCCACGCTGCAAATGCAGCTCTTCTTCGACACCTATGCCGCTGGCAAAGACGTGCGCAAGGAATACACCGATGCCATCTGGCAATTGATGATGGTCGATTCCAAGCTCAAAGATAGCAAGTCGCACAAGAGCCGTCCGCCAAAGGTGCGCTTCCAGTGGGGATCGGCGTGGACGTTCGATGCGGTCATCACCAGCATCACCCAGAAATTCACGCTGTTCAAGAACGACGGCACTCCGGTGCGCGCCACGCTCGATGTGGCCTTCCAGCAGATCAAAGACGACTCACTGTTGCCCAAGCAGAATCCGACGTCAGGCGGGGTTGGCGGCGAGCGCGTGTGGATTGTGAATGAGGGCGACACGCTCGCATGGATCGCCTACAAAGAGTATGGCGACGCGAATCGCTGGCGACTCATCGCCGATGCCAACCGGCTGACTCGAGTGCGGCAACTGACGCCTGGTACCGTCCTGGAGATCCCCAATGCCTGATACATCGCCGTTGCTGAGCCACTTCTACCTGATGCTCGATGGCGCCGTTGCCTTCGAGGAACTGATGAACGATGTGATGGAGATTACCATCGAGAACAGCCTTCATCTGCCAGATGTGGCGACGATCATGCTGCACGATCCGCACCTCAAGTGGATCGATGCCGACGCATTGGCTCCAGGAAAAGCGGTCGTCGTCACCGCGAAGGGCGCATCTGGCGAAGAATTGATCTTCGATGGGGAGATCGTCGAGCTTGAACCCGATTTCCACCCGTCGACGCAGATACTCACCGTGCGCGCATTCGATCGCCTGCATCGGCTCTCCATCGGTCAGCGCACTCGCACCTTTGTCAACTATACCGACGGCGATCTGGTGAAGCAACTGGCGCAGGAGGTCGGTCTCCGGGCGCAAACGGGGCCGACGACGCAGGTCTACAAACACATTTTTCAGCACAATCAGACCAATCTGGCGTTTCTGCGCGCTCGCGCCGCCGCGCTGGGCTACCTGCTCTATGTGCAGGGTGATACGCTGCATTTCGAGCCGCCCAGGTCCGCCGGGCAGGCGATTCCGCTTGAGTGGGGCGCGACGCTGAGCGAGTTTCATCCGCGCATGACCACCGTAGGGCAGACCAGCGGGGTGACTGTGCGCGGCTGGGATCCCGCGACCCGCCAGGAAATCGTTGGCCACGCGAAAAATGGTCAGGGCGCGCCGCAGGTAGGTGAGCAAAAGAGCGGCGGCGAAATGACACAGGGCGCATTCAAGGTTGATCCGCAAGGTGAGAGCGTTCTCCGCCCCGTGCGCTCCCAGGCGGAGGCCGACATGTTGGCGCAGGCGCTGGCCGATCAGCGGGCCAGCCGATTCATCGAGGCCGATGGC
This sequence comes from Ktedonobacteria bacterium, assembly GCA_027307065.1. Lineage (GTDB taxonomy): Bacteria > Chloroflexota > Ktedonobacteria > Ktedonobacterales > JADMIN01 > DAHUXT01. Next base: position 6,111 of record DAHUXT010000180.1, on the reverse strand, counting down.
ACCTGCGCGGGCAATCCTAAGATTGTCGCGGGGTCTTCAGTGCAGATTAGCGCGGTGGGCACGCGTTTCAGCGGCGTCTACTTCATCACCAGCGCCACCCATGTCTACTCGGTACAGAGCGGCTATGTCACCCGGTTCAGTGTCTCTGGTCTGCACCCCTCCACGCTCCTGAGCGTGCTGCAGCCGCAGCAAGTGGGAGTGGCCGCCTCGGCATCGCATGCGATGGGGCTGATGGTCGGCATTGTCACCGACAATCAGGATCCCCTGCAACAGGGCCGCGTCAAGGTGCGCTATCCGTCGCTCACCAGCGACCACGCGAGCGATTGGGCGCGTCTCGTCTCCGTGGGCGCTGGCGCTGACCGCGGCATCGAATTTATCCCAGAGGTCAACGACGAAGTGCTCGTCGGATTCGAGATGGGCGACATCGATCATCCATACGTGCTAGGCGCCCTATGGAATGGCAAAGATGCGCCGCCATTCGCATCGAAGGCAATTAGTGGCGGCAAGGTCGTCTTGCGCCACATCGGTTCGCGGGAGGGACATTACATCGCGTTCGTCGAATCGGACGACACCAAAGGCATCGATATCGTCGACACGAGCAATAACACCATTGCCTTGAACGCGAAAGAGAAGAAGCTGGAAATCCGCTGTAGCGGCGATGCTTTGATCAAAGCTGACGGCAACATCTCGGTCGAGGCGCAGCAAGACCTGACGCTGAAGTCGGCGGGTGGCAAGATTACGATGGCGAGCAGCGGCATGAAGATCGAGAGCAACGGTACGCTCGATATCAAGGGCGTGACGATCAACCTGAACTAGCCAGGAGGGCGCACGTGGGACAGCCAGCCGCCAAGCAGGGCGACCAGATTACGGCGACAGATACCCATATTGTGATGATTCCGTCTCCGGGTGGTCCGGTGCCCACGCCTCTGCCGCATCCATTCATGGGCATGCTTGATGGCAACTTGAGTCCGACCGTCAAGATCATGGGGATGCCGGCGGCGACGGTGGGCAGCACGGCAACCAATACGCCCGCGCACATTCCGCAGGGGGGACCGTTCCAGATACCGCCGACGAATCAGGGGCAGATCGTGACAGGCAGCGCCACGGTGACGATCAACAACAAGCCCGCCGCTCGTTTCGGCGACACCGCGATGACCTGTAATGATCCGGCGCCGCTTCCGTTGGGTACGGTTGTCGCGACGGGGACGGTGATGATCGGTTGATACGTCGTTGACACATCGTTGATACATCTATGTGGCAGTGTTGCGGAATAGAGGGGTCAGGGCGACATATGCGCGATTTTCTGGGCGTCGGTTGGGCGTTTCCGGTGGGCGTGGATGCGCGCGGGCGAATCGCGCTCGCTCGCCAGGAGCGCGACATCGAGGAGGCGATCCACATCATCTTGTTGACGCCGAAAGGACAACGCGTGATGCGCCCAGAGTTTGGCTGTCAGATTCACGATCTGATCTTCGCGCCCAACGATGCCACGACTTCTGGGCTGGCTGCCTATTACGTCGAAGAGGCGCTCGCCATGTGGGAGCCGCGTATCCGCGTCAGCGAGGTCAACGCGCGTCCCGATCCGGAGAACCTGGGACGCCTGTTGATCGACATCACATACGAGGTCAAGGCAACGCACGATAGCCGCTCGCTCGTCTTTCCCTTCTATCGAATACCGGGAGAGGCGTGATACGCTCACATCGCCACTCCATGCCATCGCACCGATCAAAGGAGACGCCGCCAATGCCGTTGCCCGCACCTTCGCTGGATGATCGCCACTTTCAAGACATCGTGGATCAGGTGAAGAGCATGATTCCGCGTTACTGTCCGGAATGGACCGATCACAACGTCAGCGACCCTGGTGTCACGCTGATCGAGCTTTTCGCATGGATGACCGATATGCTGCTGTATCGTGTCAACCAGGTGCCAGAGAAGAACTACATCAAGTTTCTCGAACTCATCGGCGTACGGCTGGAGTCCCCCCGTGCCGCCCGTGGGCCAGTGACGTTTTATCTTTCTGCCGCGCAGCCTGCCGAGATCAAGATTAACGCTGGCGCTGAGGTCGCGACGGTGCGCACCGAGACGAATCCGGCGATCATCTTCAGCACCGAAGAAGACCTGGTTGTTCGGCCACCTGTGCTGACGGGAGCCTATACCCGCAATACCAGCCGGAGCGATGCGGGCGCCTGGACGACGCATGACCTGCGGCAACTCGGCATCGCCAAGAACCGCATCTCGCTGTTTCCGCAGAAGCCAGAGCCTGGCGATGCGTTCTACCTCTCCTTCTCGACCGATCTCACACGCCACGTGCTGGCACTCTCGCTCAACTGCGACGCAGCGGGCGGAGCGGGCGTCGACCCGAACAATCCGCCGACTGAGTGGGAAGTCTGGCAGGGCGGGGCGACACGCTGGGCGCGGTGCGAAGTGGAGTACGACGGTACCGGCGGCTTCAATCGCGCGGGCGACGTTATTTTACACGCGCCGTCGATGGCGCTGGGCGAGTTCCAGGGGCAGCGGGCGTACTGGTTGCGGTGCCAGTTGACCAGGGAGCAGAGCACGGGCAATGGGTATGTTGTTTCGCCGAGCATCTTCGCGCTGCACGTCGAGTCGCGTGGTGGCACCGTTGGCGCGTTCCATGGCGCAACCGTGCACAACGAGTTGCTGGGGACCGCAGATGGCACACCGGGCCAGTCGTTCAAGTTGCTGCACGCGCCGCTCCTCGCGCGCAATCCAGACACCGATTTTTTGGTCGTCGACCCGCCGGGTGGCCAGCGTGAGCGGTGGCACGAGGTCACCGACTTTGGCGACTCTGCCACTGACGACACGAATTACATCGTGGATGACCTCGAAGGCATCATCACATTGGGGCCGTCGCTGCTGCAGCCAGATGGCAGCGTCTATCGTTTTGGCGCGGTTCCCGCCAAAGGGAGCGCACTGAGCTTCTCGCGCTATCACCACGGCGGCGGCGTAGAGGGCAACCTGCCGCGAGGCGTGCTCACGGTGCTCAAGACGTCTATCCCGTATGTGTCGTCGGTCATCAACCGTGGCCCGACGATCGGCGGACGTGACGCGCAGCGACTCGAAGACGCGATGTTACGAGCACCGCATATGTTACGCACTCGCAGTCGCGCCGTCACCGCCGAGGACTACGAGTACCTGACGACACAGATCAATGGTGTTGCGCGCGCGTGCTGCCTGGCTCCCGGATCGCAGCCGGGCGATCCCAGTGATCCGCGCCCAGGTCAGGTGTTTGTCATCGTGTTGCCGCAGGGCCAGAACACGAGCGGGCGCATCGCCATGGAGCAACTGACACTCTCGGCTGAAGTGCGCGAACGGGTGCTGCAAGACCTGGATAAGCGGCGACTGCTCGGCACTGCGCTCGAGGTGCGTGGGCCTCAGTACGCGTGGATCTCGGTCAGCGCGAAGTTGCGTCTGCCGGAACGCAGTGATGCCGCGCTGGCGGTGGAGGTGCGCGCGCAGGCTGAGGCGGCGCTCTACCGGTACCTCAATCCGTATACCGGCGGCCCGCGTGGCGACGGATGGCCCTTTGGTCGCGATTTGCATCAGTCCGAGATATTCAGCTTGCTCCAATCGATTCCCCACGTCGAATTTGTCGAAGATGTGCAGATGTTTGTGTCGGATGGCAGTGGTGCGCCCAAGCCTGCGTCTGCCCGCCTGATTGTCCCGCGACACGGCATCATTTGCTCCGATTCGCACGAGGTGAAGGTGAGCTAAATGGCTGACGATACGCGACGGCTCGTGGTGCAGCGCGGAGACGCCCTGATGCAGACGGTCACTCTAAATAGCCCTGTGCTGACGATCGGGCGGACGCCAGAAAACGGCCTTTCACTGGCGGATACGCTGGTGTCGCGTCAACATGCCGAGATTCGGATGGAGTCCGAAGGGCCGACGCTAACCGACCTGCATAGCTCCAATGGCACCTTCATCGAGGGAACGCGCTTGCCACCCGACCAACCTCGACTATTGTCCGACGGCACACGCATTCAGATTGGCCCGTTTCTCTTGACCTACCAAGTAGGCGATGGAGACGACGGTACAGGCGCGGCACCCGGCGAGATGGCGCCAGTAGCAACGCCGAAAGCGCGGCCCGTCGAAGCGATGCGGCCCGCGCGAGAACTGACCACGCTCAATGTTCCACGCCCAACCTTGCCCGCACCAGTTGCCAGCGGCCCGGCGAGCTTGTATATTGAATCTCTGCCGGTCATCTACGCCGACGACGACTTTCTCGCGCGATTTCTCTTGCTGTTCCAGAATGTCTGGGAGCCACTGGAGCAGCGGCAGGATCATATCGAGATGTATTTCGATCCACGCACGAGCCCCGCGAGTTTTCTCTCGTGGCTGGCAGGCTGGCTCGATCTGTCGTTCAATCAGCATTGGCCAGAGACGCGCCGCCGCCGCCTGCTGGCTGAGGCCATCGATCTGTATCGCTGGCGTGGCACCAGCTATGGCCTGGAGCGCATCATCGAGGTCTGCACCGGCATCACCCCGCAAGTCACCGATAATCCCGCGCAGCCGTACATTTTCGACGTCAAAATCACCCTGCCCAAGGGTGGAGATACCGACCGGCAACTGATCGAGGAGTTGATTCAGGCGCACAAACCAGCGCATGCCGGCTATCGTTTGGAGGTTCTCTGATGGCGGATCTGGTCGGCCAGACCATCGGCAACTGCAAGATCGACGCACTGCTTGGCACCGGAGGCATGGGCCAGGTCTATCGCGGTACTCATAAGTTTCTCAACGTCGAGCGTGCCATCAAAGTAATGAACGCCGGCGTCGCCGCCGACCCAGACTTCACGGCGCGCTTTCAGCAAGAGGCGCAGTCTGCCGCTGCGCTGAGCCATCAGAACATTGTTCAGGTCTTCGACTTCGGTGAGCAAGACGGCCAGTATTACATGGTCATGGAACTGGTTACCGATGGCTCGTTGCGCACCCTGCTGCGCCAGCGCGCCTCTGGGCAATCATGGGATCTTGCGCTTGGGCTCGATCTGATTCGCCAGGCAGCGGAGGGGTTGGGCTACGCGAGTAGCAGGCACGTGGTTCACCGCGACATCAAGCCCGATAACTTGTTGTTGCAAAAGCTCGGAGACGCGCCCTCGGGGGCATCGCAGTATCTGCTCAAGATCACCGATTTTGGGTTGGCACGGATGGCGGAAGGTGGTGGCGTGCGCACGGTGAGCGGCATGGTGATGGGGACGCCCACGTACATGTCGCCGGAGCAGTGCCAGGGCGGCGCGGTTGACGGTCGCAGCGACCTCTACTCGCTCGGTGTGGTGCTTTACGAGGTGGCCACCGGCTATCTGCCATTCCAGGCGTCCACCGTCAGCGAGGCAATCTATAAGCATGTATTCATCGCGCCGCCACCGCCGCGCCAGGTGCGACCTGATCTGCCCCCGGCGCTCGAAGATATCATCCTGCGATGTCTTGCGAAAAAGCCAGAGGGACGGTTCGCCACCGGTCAGGAACTGGCGCGAGCGCTGAAAGGCGCTATGGACGCGCCGGAACTTACGACAATGGCGCCAATTCGCCCGAACCAACCGAAGGCCGTGCCCACGCCCGCAACGCCGCCCGCTCAGGCGACCGCGCTGGAGTCTGCCAACGCGGGAGGAACACCTCCGCCAGCGGTGCAGCCGCTCCCAGGCTACTCAGCAGTTCCGCGCATTCGGGTGACAGACAACAGCGGTCGGACGCTGCAAATAGTAGACGTCAACAAGGCCGCGCTGATCGTGGGTCGCCAGCCTGGCAGCGACCTCTTGCTCGCCGAGGAGGGCGTCTCGCGCCAGCATCTGCGCATCGCGAAGGACGGCTCGCGTGTGTTAGTAACAGATCTTGGGTCGAACAACGGCACTTTGCTCGCTGGCAGCCGCCTTTTGCCGCAGGCGACAACCGAATGGCAGCAGGGGCAAGCGGTGCGCATCGGGCCTTACTGGCTTCTGCTCGAAGCGCCTTCGGCAACTCCCGTGGGGCCGTCACAGCTTTCTGGCCTGGTGCCGCCTCCAGACCTACCGGGAGCATTTCATTCCGCTCCGACGTATGCCGGTGTCACAGGGGGGCCGTCGCCTCAGGCGACTCCAATCACGCCGACGCATGAAAGCG
>DAHUXT010000017.1 GCA_027307065.1 Ktedonobacteria bacterium | reverse complement strand
GAGCAGCCGTCGCGACGCAAGTATTAGCGCCTCGATCTCGCCCAGTCGCAGCCGCACCGTCGGCAACTCGCCAATCGGCTTGCCTAGCGCGGTCGGAACTCGCGTCACGGCGAAACGCGCTACCTCGTCACGGGCAGCGAGTGCCAGTCCCGTATAGACCGCCGCCAGTGTCAGCGCTCCCCAGGGCAGCCCCAGCGCCGCGCGTGGGTCAGGCGCGCCGACGGGACGAACGTCGAGCAGCGCGTCACCGTCCACACACGCATCGTCGAGAACAAGATCATCGCTGCCGCTTGCCCGGAGCGCCATCGCGTCCCACGTCTTTTCGATGCGCACGCCCGGCGCGTCGTTCGGCACGAGGAACGTTCCTAGCCGCACGGGATGATCGGCCTCTTCGAGTGCCGCCAGCACGAGGAAGTAGCGCAGTCCTGGGGCGCCGGTCGTGTAGATCTTGCGCCCGGTGAGCTGCCAGCCAGCATCGTCACGTCGCCGCGCCGCTGTCGCCGGAACGCCGCCGAAGCCGGGACTTCCCAGTTCGGGTTCAGCCTGTGCCGCGTTGAGCATCGCGCCTCGTTCCACGATTTCGTGACACAATGCCGGGAGCCGCTCCGGCCACAGTTTGCCCTCCACCAGTTGGCCGATGTTACTGAGGTGCATGCCAATCGCCAGCGCGGTCGAGGCGTCGCCCCAGGCGATGCGCTCCAGCACCGGCACGAAGTCGAGTTCGTCCGCGCCCAGGCCACCATGCTCCTCCGGCACGGTCAGCGCCAGCAGCCCCGCCGCGCGCAGATCGGCGAAGTTCTCAAACGGGAAGGACGAGTCGGCATCGTGCGTTGGGGCGCGCTCGGCAAAGCGCATTGCCAGTGGCTCGGCACGTGCCAGCAGGGCGCGCTGGCGTTCGTTCAGGGGGTACGCGAAGAACGTGTCGGCAGAAGTATCCATGCGGCTGTCGTTTCACCTTTGATAGTCGATTCGGCTCACTCTGAGATGTTAGGGTACAGGCTCATTTTCAAACCAACGACACTCCCTGCTTCCGCATCACCCGACTGTCGCCGGAAAAAGAGAGTGCGTCCGCAGGTATCCGTCGCCGTGGTACACTAGCCTGGCGGACATCAACACCCACAAGACTGCACGAACGAACAGGCGGAGCGATGGCGAGCGAAGAACAAACCGACGAGGCGCTGCGTGACATCGTGCAGACCGATTTTCAGCAGGGCGGCATCCTCTCGCGGGCACTCCCTGGCTACGAAGAGCGCCCCGCGCAGGTGACGATGGCGCGGCGCGTTGCCGACGCCCTCGATCGTGGCGATCACCTGGCCGTGGAAGCAAGTACGGGGACTGGCAAGTCGATCGCCTATATTATTCCCATCATTCGCTCCGGCAGGGTCGCGCTCATCTCCACCGCGAATAAAGCTCTGCAAGAGCAGCTTTTCTACAAAGACATCCCGTTCGTGCAGCAGCATGTAGCCCCGTTCGAGGCGGCGCTGGTCAAGGGTATGGGCAACTATCTCTGCCTCGACCGCTTCACCGAGGAAGAGTCGTTCCAGCAATTGACCGGTGATCTCGGCTTCAAGGCGATGGTCGAGCAGATGGGCGACTTCGACGCCTGGAACGGCGACCTCGATCTGCTGGCGGTCCCGCTGAAGAATGACATCCTCGGACGCATCGCGGGCGATAGCGACCAGTGCGCCTGGCGCGCATGCCCATTCTTCAACGACTGCTATGTGCGCAAGATGCGCGACCGCGCGCGCGACGCGCAGGCTCAGGTGATCGTCGTCAATCACACACTGCTGCTGCTCGACGCCGCCATGGAAGGCTTTCTACTGCCGGAGCGCGATGTCGTCGTCATCGACGAGGCGCACCACCTGGAAGAAGAGGCTACGCGAGCTTTCACCGTCACCGTGTCCCCTGGGCGCGTGCAGAGCCTGCTCTCGCAGCAGCGATTGCGTACTCACGCCGATCCACTCGCCCTGCAAGAGGCGATTGCCGCGCATCAGCGCACCTGGGATGCGCTCGCTCGCGTCGCTCGGCCCGATGCCCGTGGCCGCCAGCACCTCGATCAGCCGCTGGAAGAGGGGCTTTCGCTCGCCTCGGCCATCGATGACCTGGCCACCAGTCTGGTCCGCAACCGGCCTATCACGGTGGAAGGCAAGGAAGAGCAGCTTTACGAAAAGCTGGTCAAGCGGACACGCAGCCTCGCCAAAGATGCGCGTATCGTCTTTGGCGTGCAGACGCCCAACGAGCGCGTCTATTACCTGGAAAAGGTCGGTGGCAACCGCCGTCGCGAGGCCCAACTGGCCGCCTCAGCCGCGCCGCTTTCCGTCGCCGATCTGCTGCGCGAGAAGCTCTTCGACCGCATCCCTACCATTGCCACATCGGCCACGCTCGCCGTCAATAACAGGTTCACCTTCTTCCGCGAGCGTGTGGGGTTGCCGTCGTCACCTGAGATCGTGCTGCCGCACACCTTCGACTACCGCGCGCACGCCTTGCTCTACGTGCCACGGCTGCGCCACGAACCGGCGTTTGGCGGAGCCAGTGGCCCGTATCTGGATGAACTGGCGGGTGAGATGTCCCAACTCGTCGAGGCGTCTGATGGGCGGGCATTCCTGCTGTTCAGCAGTTTTAGCGCGCTAGAGGGTGTGCTCGGACGCATCGAGGAACAGCTGCGCGACGACGGCTACACCGTGCAGGTGCAGGGTCGCGATCTCAACCGCATCGCGCTGCTGAACGACTTCCGAACACGTCCGCGCGCCGTGCTCTTTGGCCTCAAGAGTTTCTGGGAGGGTGTGGACGTGCAAGGCGAGGCGCTCTCGCTGGTGGTGATTGACAAACTGCCATTCGACCCGCCGGACGATCCTGTGCATGAGGCACGCATCAGCAAGATGAAAGAGGCGGGCGTCAACTGGTTCGGCGAGTATGTGCTGCCCCAGGCGATCCTGCGGTTGAAGCAGGGGATTGGCCGGCTACTGCGCACCCGCGACGACCGTGGCGTCATGGCAATTCTGGATAAGCGGCTCTATACCAAGAGCTACGGTCCTCAGGTGATGGCCGCCCTGCCGCCTGCCCGCCGAACCGCCGACATCGAGGATGTGCGCGCGTTCTTCGCGTTGGGCGGCGACTCCCTGGCGAGTGAGGAATGAGAGAGCATGGCTGCGAGTAGTGTACTGCTGTGGGTGATGACGCCGCTGATCTGTAGCGTGGCGCTGCTGCTGGCGGGCGGGCGCATCGCGCTGCTCTACCGGCCGACAGGCGTGCCGTGGTGGCGTCGCAAGCGGATCGTCGCGCCGCTGGTGCTCGGCATAGTAGCGCTGGCGTTTGCGGTCAAGGCGTGGACGGCGTGGGCGCCACTCAACCTCACTCCCAACCAGGCAAACGCGCTCGGCCTCTCCCAGTTGCAGGCGTTCCAACAGCAGGTATCCGATACGGCGCGCGCATATACACCCTGGGGCGTGGGACTGGTGCTGTTGACGGTTGCCACACTCGGCGCGGTGATTGTTGCCATCACTAATGATCCGCCGGTCCCCAAACAAGATGACGACAATCCTCCACCGCAGTAAATCCGCGAACCGTGAGGCCCGTTCACGGCGTTCGACGTGATTCGTTGTTGCCGACGCCCACGACAACCGCCATTGCGTGGCCATGGGTATCCGAGATGCTCACGTCAAAGGCGGAAAGCCCCAATTGCCGCGCGCGCTCGACCGCCGGTCCGTGCAGTCGCAGCCCTGGCTTGCCCGAAGGCAGCCGTATGATCTCGATGTCGTGCCAGCCGATCGCGCCGATGCCCGTCCCCAGCGCCTTGGCGCAGGCTTCCTTCGCGGCGAAACGTCCGGCAAGCCGCTGGATACGTCCGCCCGCCTGGGCAAGCTCGGTGGCCGTGAAGATTTTCTGGAGAAAGTGGTCGCCAAATCGCTCCCAGGTGCGGAGAAGCCGCTCCCGCTCCACCAAGTCGATCCCTACGGCCAGTGCCGAGGGCGTCGGTGGAAGAAGAAGCGGCTCACCAGATGCGTCAGTCTGCGGATTGGCGCGTGCTGACGCATCGGAAGACTCGGCGTCTCCCGTGGTCATTAGCTGTTTCCGTTGCTGCCAGACGTGCTGGCGCCTTCCACAGAGAACGAGGCAACCGTCTGCTGCTCGTGGGCCGCCGAATTGCCATTGCCGATGCCGTTCCCGTTGCGGCGTTCGACACCATGGCCGATGCCGTGGTAACGGAAACCGAGGCGGCGCATCTCGGCAGGATCGTAGAGATTGCGGCCATCGATCAGCACGCGGCCTTCCTCGCGCGGGCGCATCACATCACGTAGCTTCGCGAAGTTGATCTCGCGGAACTGCTTCCATTCCGTGATGACCAGCACACCATCGGTTTCGCGCGCGGCGTCGTACTCATCGGAGCAATAGGTCAGCCCGTCGGCGGGCAGCACCTGCCTCGCCGTTTCCGTCGCGACCGGATCGAAGGCGCGCACCTTTGCGCCAGCATCCACCAGCCACTGGATGATGTTGATCGAGGGCGCCTCGCGCATGTCGTCGGTGTTATCCTTGAAGGCAAGCCCCAGCACGGCGAATGTCTTGCCGTTCAGGCTGCCAGGCCCGCCAAGCTCCTGCTCCAGCTTGTCGACGACGACGTGCCGCTGGTCTTCGTTGATCTTCATCACCGCGTCGAGCATCTGCGGGTGCAGACCCTGCTCAGCCGCCATGTGCGCCAGCGCCTTTACATCCTTCGGAAAGCAGCTTCCGCCGTAGCCCAGGCCCGCATCCAGGAAGGAGCGCCCGATGCGCTTGTCGTAGCCCATGCCCGCGGCGACTTCCTTCACATCCGCGCCCAACACGTCGCAGATGCGCGCCATCTCGTTGATGAACGAAATCTTGGTCGCCAGGAACGCATTCGAGGCGTATTTGATCATTTCAGCGGTGTAGAGGTCGGTGATGACGATGGGCGCGCGCAGTGGCAGATACAACTGGCCTACCTGTGACGCGGCCACGCGATCTGTCGAGCCAAGCACCACGCGATCTGGCTGAAGGAAGTCTTTCACCGCGGATCCTTCGCGCAGGAACTCAGGATTGGAGACCACTGAGACCTTGAGCGACGTATCTACCAGATGCTCGCGGACAATCGCCGTCACCAGATCACCACTGCCCACGGGCATCGTGCTCTTGTTGACGATGATCGCGTTGTTGCGCAGGTTTTCCGCAATCGAACGTGCCGCCATCTCGACGTATGACATATCCGCGCCGTCGCCGTCTGGCACCGTTGGAGTGTTGACCGCGATGAAGATGAACTCGACGTCCTTGATCGCCTCGGCATAACTGGTGGTGAAGCGCAGGCGCTTCGCATCGACGTTGCGCGTGACCATAGGGTGAAGGCCCGGCTCATAGATGGGAAGTTCGCCCGCCTTCAATCGCTCGATCTTCGACGCGACCACATCCAGACAGATGACTTCATTGCCAAGCTCTGCCAGGCAGGTGCCGGTCACCAGGCCGACGTATCCCGTTCCGACAACGCAGACTTTTCTCGCATCCGACTTCGTCATTGCACTATTTCCTCAACAACTTTGTTTGTGTAATACTTCACGTTTCACGACCGCACATTCTGGTATCCAGCGCCAAAGCGATTGTGCGGCAAAGACTTTTCAGTGTACAACAGAAATTCGACTGGGGTGGCCATCATAGCCCTCCCGATACCTGAAACCCGTCAGCGTGAGCCAGGTAACGGCGCTGGTACAACGCGCCCATCCGCACCATACCCCGGATTGCGCTTTATGCACCACGCACGAATGGATTCATGCGCCGTTCCTCGCCGATGGTCGTCGCCGGGCCGTGACCGGGATAGACGGTAAGCTCGGCGGGTAAGGGATAGAGCCGTGTCAGGATGCTCTCATAGATGGCATCCTCGTCGCCACCCGGCAGGTCGGTTCTGCCAATGCCTCGCCGAAAGAGCGTGTCACCCGAGAGCAGCCACGCGCTCCCGCTCCCCTGAACGCCGTCGCCCGAGTCATCATACCCGGACTCGAGCAACAGGCTGATGCTGCCCGGAGTATGTCCCGGCGTAGCAATCGCCCGTAGCCGCAGTCTACCCACCTCGATAGCCATGCCGTCAGTGATAGTACTATCCGGCATCGTGACGTGGGCAGGCAGCGGGTAGCCAAACTGCGCGCCGCCGCGACGCATCTCCAGGCTATATAAATACTCGTCGGCTGGATGCGCGAGTACCGGTACGGGCGCATCCAATCCTGCCAGTAGCGCCTCGGTCGCGCTTATATGGTCAAAATGCCCGTGTGTGTGCATAATCGTTGCCACCGTCACGCCGCGCTCGCGAATCCGCGCGAGAATGCGCTCGGCCTCATCGCCGGGATCGACGACCAGCGCCTCTCTGGTCTGGGGACAGGCCACCAGATAACAATTCGCGGCCAGAGCGCCGACCGCAAAACCTTCGATGACGGGAAAATCTCCCATTGCCCCACTCCTGGTATATCCTGGTATCGTATTGCATAGTAGCATGCAGCCCGCACAGTCGATGGGTTGGCCCTATGCTGGTACACGCTGGGTATTGTAATCCAACAGGGTCTCATGGGTCATGCCAGTTCAGCGGGTTGGACGGGTGGATCATCTTGCTCGTTGACACTGGCAGGCCCACTCTCCGATAATGACAGATGACTGACGCGGTGCAGCCTCCCATGAGGGACGAGAGGACGAGCTGCGCAGGGAGAGGATTCGCGTTCGATGGAGGCATCGGTACTGGCGGGACTGGTGGGGATGCGCCATATCCCCCTCGCATACTTTGTCTTGAACCTTGACCCCATTCTGGTGCGGCTGGGACCACTTGCCATCCACTGGTATGGCATCGCCTATGTCGTCGCCATCACCATTGGACTGCTGGTCATCAGGCGCTGGGCGTGGCGCGAAGGCATTCACGAAGATCAGTTGTGGGGAATGTTCATCTGGGCGGCCATCGGCGGTCTGGTTGGCGGGCGGCTCTACTTCGTGCTGCAACAGCCAGATCTCGTGCAGAATTATCTGCTCAATCCACTCAACATGCTTGCCGTCTGGAACGGCGGCATGGCGTTCTTTGGGGCAATCTTTGTCGGATCGGCAGTGATCTTCATTCTGGCGCCGCGCTACGGACTCAATCCGTGGATCGCGCTGGATGGCGGGGCGCTCTTCGCGGCGGTTGGCCAGATTTTTGGCCGCTTTGGCAACATTGTCAATGGCGATATTCTCGGCAAGGTCGCGGGTGGCCCCGTCTCGTTGCCTGCGGGCATCTGTGCCAGCGCGCCCTGCTTCGCCTATGTGCCCGATGCGCACATTTTGCCGTGGGCGCTCGTCTATCTCAACCCGAATAACACCTTCGCCCAACTCGGCGTGCCATTTCAGCCCGCGCAGGTCTATGAGATCGGGTTCAACCTGATTGCCCTTGCGCTGCTGTGGCCGCTGCGATACCGTCTGCCCAAGGCGCGCGCGGGCCTGTTCTTTGCGTTGTACCTCGTCTTCTATGCCATCAGCCAGTTTGTCGTCTTCTTCTTCCGCGCCACCGAGCCAGCCACGCCCTTCCTGGGCATCAGCGGCCTGAAACAGGCGCAGTGGACAGCCATTATCGTCTTTCTGCTGTGTGTGCCGTTGATGATGCTGGTACTGCGCGTCTCAAAACCCTGGCCATTCTCAGATACTCGCCCGGTACCGTGGCCAAATTTTGCGCCCGTCGACCGCCCCTCACTCAGGCGTGATATGGCAGATGGTGCGCCGATTGCTCCACCCGCGCGTCAACGTGGCTCGATGCCGAGCACCGCGGCGCCCGCACTCAGCGATCTGCCGCCGTGGCAGCCAACTCGCCCCACCGGGGGACGACTGCGCAATCTGTTCGGCGATATGGCGCGTTCGACCTAATAGACCCGATAGGCCCAGTAGACCCGACAAACGCGAGGATTCTCCGGATGACACCGCACGCTGCCCATTCGCGCCCCCACCCGGACGCTCACTGCGTCTTCTGCGCGCACGACACGCTCGACGTGGTGCTGGAAGAGACAGAGCACTTCCTGGTCATCGCCGACCACGCGCCGCTCGCCGAGGGCCATCTGCTCATCGTCCCGCGCGACCACTTCGCCTGCTACGGTGCCCTGCCGCAAGAGCTTGACGACGAGGCGCATGACCTGCGCGAGCGCGCTACCCGCTTTCTGACGTCGGCGTATCGCCCGCCCATCTTTTTCGAGCATGGCGTCTTTCGGCAGACGGTGTCTCACGCGCATTTGCATGCGCTTCCGCTGGGAGCCGCCAGCCATGGATTCGCCGACGAGGTGGGCCGCATCGGTCGCCCCGCGCCATCACTCGATGCGTTGCGCGCATGGTATGCCGAGCAGGGCCACTACTTCTACCTGGAGACCGAGCGCAAAGAGACAGGCGAACGCGAGGCGCTGCTCTTTCCCCCTGAAATGGATGTCTACTTCCGGGTGATGGGCACGCTGCGCGATCACACAGCCCACACCGCCGCCTGGGTGCCACCGGCGTTGCGTCAGATGCAGGGCGGCGCGAAAATGCGCGCGTTGGCCGCCGCCTGGCACACCTATTTTGAGGATCGCGACTGAGCATTTCCTATGTAGTGGGCAATGAGTGGGCGCGCCGAAGCATGAATGCCCTGGCAAATGGCGTCGTCAGCAAACGAGCAGAAATGCCCATTCGCCGTAGCGTTGACGTTACGGTCGCGCCCGTATTGGAATTTCGCTCCCTATCCCTTCACCGAGCCGGCCAGGATGCCGCGCACGAAGTAGCGTTGCAGGCTGAAGAAGATCACCAGCGGCAGCGCCATCGAAATGAACGCGGCGGATGTCAGCACCTCATAGTTGGTGCCGAACGAGTTGACGAGATTGGCGATGGCCACCGTCATCGGCGCGTGTTCGGGTGCGCCGCCCAACAACACCAACGCGACCAGCAGATCGTTCCAGACCCACATGAACTGGAAGATCACCAGCGAGGCCAGCGAGGGCACCGCCAGCGGCAGCAGGATGCTGAAGAAGATGCGCAGGTGCGATGCGCCGTCGATGCGCGCCGACTCCATCAGATCGGAGGGGAGCGCCCCAAAAAAGCTGCGGAGCAGATAGACCGCGAAGGGCAGCCCATAGGCCGTGTGCGCCAGCCAGATGCCCAGGAAACTCCCCGTCAGCCCGACGTTGGTCAGAATCTGAAAGATCGGAATCAGCGTCATCTGCACTGGCACGACCAGCAGCGTGACAATCGCCAGGAAGATCCAGTCGCGGCCGGGGAACTTCATCCACGCGAAGGCATAGGCGGCGAATGCAGCGACCAGTACCGGCAGCAGCGTTCCCGGAATCGAGATGATCATGCTGTTGATGAACGCTGTGCCGAAGTCTTGCGTCTGCAGCACATGCTGGTAATTTTCGATGGTGAAATGCCACGGTGGCAGCAGACTATTCCACCAGCCGCTGGCGTGAATGGCGTCGGCGGGGCGGAACGAGCTGATAAACAGACCAAAGGTGGGGACCGACCAGAGCAGTGAGATCACCACGACGACAAACGTCAACAGTCCGCTGTTGACACTGCGCATCAGGCGCTCGCGTGGTGAGAGCGCGCGCACGCTCGTCCCCGCCAGCACGCTCGATTTGCCGCCGCTGCGCAGATCGACATCGGTGGTGATTTCCGCCGCGTGCGCAGGATTCTTGGCGATGCTCATCGTGTTGCCTCCTGTGCGCGGAATCGGCGAATGTTGAAGATCATCACTGGCACAATCGCCAGCAGCAGCACGACGGCCAGCGCGCTGGAGATGCCATTGTCATTGAAGTTGAGCAATTGGTTGTAGAACTCGACGGCAATCACATTGGTATTGTAGTTGCCACCAGTCATCACATAGACCACGTCAAATATCTTGAGCAGGTTGATGATCATCGTCGTGGCGACGACAGCAATCGTCGGGCTTATCATCGGCACGATGATGCGGAAGAATATCGCCACCTCGCTCGCGCCATCCACTCGCGCCGCCTCCAGAATGTCTGTTGGCACGCCTTTGAGCGCCGCCGAGAGGATGACCATGCAGAATCCGGTCCACATCCACACGTAGACGACAATCAGCGCGATGTTGTTGCCGCCGTTGACCAGCCACGCCTGTGGCGCGAAACCGAACCGTGTGACAATCGCGTTGAACAGCCCAATCTGCTGGCCCGATGCGGCATAGTCATAGACAAATTTCCAGATGACACCCGCGCCGACAAATGAGATGGCCATCGGAATGAAGATGGCAGCTTTGGCGAAGCTCTCGATCCGCACGCGGTCCACCAGCACGGCAATCAACAGCCCCAATGCCACTGTCAGGGCGGTGCCGAGCGCCAGCCAGAGCAGGTTGTTGCGCAACACAATCAACATGCTGCGGTCAGTGAAGATGTGCCTGAAGTTGTCCAACCCGACAAACTGGCTGGAGTCGAAGTTGAGAAAACTGGTGCGAAGTGTGTCGAAGACGGGATAGAGCAGAAACACCACCACGAAGGCAACGGCTGGGCCGATCCACAACCAGGCGATCAGTTTATCGCGAGATTTCGACCCAAAGAATGGCGTTTTGCTCTCTGTCGATGGCGCGCGTGTGGTGGAAATTGCCATAGAGTGGCCCCTTCCCAGGTGAGCGTGGGGCCGGATAATCCAGGGCCCCACGTCCGCAATGCCTGGTAACTGGCTCAGTGATACGCTGATTGTGCTGTGGACTCGATGGTGCTCAACACACTATCGAGCTGAGTTTGATCCTGAATGAAGGCAAGCACGCCCTTCCAGAAGGCCGCCTGCACCTGCGAGGGCATCAGGTCGCCCGCCCCAAACCGGAACGTCGAGGCGGCGGTAAGCATCTGGGCCGAAGCCTTCGCGATTGGGTCAGGATAGGAAGCGAGATCCACTGACTTGTTCACGGAGGTGAAGCCGCCGCGCTTGACCCAGATGGTCTGCGCCTCGGCCGTTGCCAGATATTTCACCAATTGGTGGACAGCATCGGTATTCTTCATCGCGACCACCACATCGGCGCCGCCCGTGACCGCGCCCTGGAATTGCGTGTTGATCGTCGGGAATGGGAAGAAGTTGAAGTCTGTCCCTGGCTTCAAGGTCGTGAACTGCTTGGTGATGAACCCCTCGGTGAAGTCACCCAGGTAATACATGTAGGAGTCTGGCGGCGTCTTGAATGGCCCATAACTGGCAGGCTCGAAGTTCGTCGCCAGAATGGATTGCGGCGCGCCATTGATGTAGTGCTTGCCACCGGCAATCGTGCCAAACATCTGGAACGCCGATTTGATGCTGGCGTCGGTCCAGGGGATCTTGTGGGCCACCCACTTGTCGTACATATCCGGCCCGGACTGGTTGAGATAGATTTCGGCTATCCAGTCGGTTGCGGGCCAGCCGCTGGCGGCGCCGCTCTCAACGCCCATCGACCAGGGATACTTGCCCTTGCCGGCGATAGTATTCGACAGGTTGACCATATCCTGCCAGGTCGCCGGGGTCGAGTAGCCTCCGGACTGGAACTGGGATGGGTTGTACCAGACAGTTCCCTTATTGGCCGCCTTATAGAATATGGCGTAGAGCGTGCCATTGTAGGAGCCGAGATCAATCCATGCCTGCGCGTACTGGCTGTGGATCTGATTCATGTCCACCATGGAATCCAGCGCGAACAGCTTGTGCTGGCTGGCAAGTTGCTGCATCTTGCCTGGATTCGGCAGGATGGCGATATCCGGGGGATTGTTGCCACGCAGCAGAATGGTCAACTGGGCATCTACGTCGCGGGTCGCGGTGATATTGACCTTGATGCCCGTTCGCTGGGTGAACGGCGCGACCGACGCTTTGAACGAAGCTTGCTCTTCACCGCCCCAGACGGCGAGCAAGTCAACCGTTTTCGAGTTGCCGCTACTGCTACCGCCGCCACAGGCAGCGAGCAATGTTGAGGCGGCGCTGAGCGAGAGGCCGAGCGCCACGGCACGCTGAATGAACGCGCGTCGGCTGACTCCTCGTCGCTGGAAATCTCCTACAAGGTCGTCGATCTCTTGCTGTTGGACAATCTCCTGGGGCTGATCTACAGGTTCCATGGTTTCCTCTCTCTGTACACAGCTCAAATCCTACAGAAAGCTGGTGCCTTCATCGCGCTACAGAGAAGCTCAAACAGTGAGTCGGGCCTCAATGCCCATGGTGCAACTTTAGCATAAAGCATGCCTGATTACACAGCAAGCGGTGGGCGACTGGGGTAACGCCACCACAGTGCATAACACGTAACGGCCGCCTCATGCGAGCGCACGTTAATACATAACATACGTCGAGAATCGCACGTTTTGCACACACGGGTGTTCGCGGTACAATACCTTCTGGCGCGCACTGTGCTTCGCGCGCACCGCGCTCAATATATGAAAGACAACATCCGAGGAGGGCAATGATCAATGGCGATCCAGAACGTTGGTGTGGTGGGCGGCGGCCTGATGGGCAGCGGCATCGCCCAGACCGCAGCGCAAGCGGGTTATGACGTGGTGCTGGCCGAGGTTTCGCAGGAACTGCTGGATCGCGGCATGGCACGCGTTCACGGCGCGTGGGATATGCTGACGAAGAAGGGCAAAATCACCGAGGAGCAGGCTGGCGAGTATCGTGGCCGCATCCGTGGCACGCTCGACCTCAAAGACTTCGCGGACCGCGATCTGGTGATCGAGGCGATCATCGAGAATATGGACGAGAAGAAAAAGCTCTTCTCCACCCTGGACGGCATCGTGCCGGAGGGCGCGATCATTGCCAGCAACACCTCATCGCTGCCCATCATCGAGATGGCATCGGTGACGAAGCGGCAAGAGAACATCGCTGGCCTGCACTTCTTCAATCCCGCGCCGGTGATGAAGCTGGTTGAGATCGTGCGCACCATCGCTACCAGCGACGAGACGACCGACGCGCTCCGCCAGTTCGCGCAGTCGCTCGGCAAGACGCCTATCATCGCCAAGGACACCGCGGGCTTTGTCGTCAACTTCCTGCTCATCCCTTATCTGCTTTCCGCGGTGCGTATGTATGAAAATGGTCTTGCCACCATGGAAGACATCGACACGGGCATGACGCTCGGTTGTGGCTACCCGATGGGGCCGTTCGAGCTGCTGGACTACGTCGGCCTGGACACCACGCTCTACGCCGCCGAGGCCATCTATCGTGAATATCCAGACCCGGCCTACGCGCCGCCGACGCTGCTGCGCCGCATGGTGCAGGCAGGCCGGTATGGCATGAAGACAGGGCGAGGCTTCCGCGAGTACGCCGAGAAGCGCTAATCTCGCGCTTCGCAGAAGAGAAATGGCGTCCATTGGGGTTCACCTGGGCGCCGGACAGGAGCAGTTTCCCATGGCTATCGAAGATCGCGATATCGTCCTCCTGAGCGGCGCCCGCACGCCATTTGGCGTTTTCATGGGGTCCCTCAAAGATGTCTCCGCCATCGATCTGACCACTACTGCCGCCAGGGCCGCCATCGAGAGGGCTGGCGTAGCGCCGGCCGATATCGATCAAGTGGTCTTCGGCAATGTGCTACAGACCAGCAAAGATGCCATCTACTTCGCGCGCCACGTCGCCTTGAAGGCCGGTGTGCCGATCGAAGTGCCCGCGCTGACGGTCAATCGGCTCTGCGGCTCTGGCCTGCAAGGGATTGTCTCGGCGGCGCAGTCGCTCTTGCTGGGCGAGGGATCCATCGCGCTGGCGGGCGGCGGCGAGAACATGACCCAGGCGCCGTTTGTGGTGCGGGGTGCGCGCACTGGCCTCTCGATGGGTGAGCATCCCTTCGAGGACTATCTGTGGGAGGCGCTCACCGATAGTTACATCGGCTGCGGCATGGCCATCACCGCTGAGAACCTCGCCGAGAAATATCAGATCTCTCGCGAGAAGGTCGATACGTATGCCCTGCGCAGCCAGTTGGAGGCGCGCCGCGCGCAGCAGAGTGGCCTGCTGGCCGACGAGATTGTGCCTGTCACCGTGACCGACCGCAAGGGCCGCGAGACCGTGATCGACCAGGATGAGGGCATCCGCGAGACCTCGCTGGAGGCGCTGGCGAAACTTCCGGCGCGCTTCAAGAAAGATGGCGTGGTGACGGCGGGCAATGCGAGCGGCATCAACGATGCGGGCGCGGCGGTGGTGCTGGCGACGGGTGCGATTGCCAAACAACGCGGATTGAAGCCGCTGGCGCGTCTCGTCTCGTGGGGCATCGTTGGTGTCGAGCCGGAGATTATGGGCATCGGCCCAGCCCCGGCCATCCGCCAGGCGCTCAAGCGCGCTGACCTGACGCTGGATCAACTCGACCGCGTGGAGGTCAACGAAGCGTTCTCGGCACAGTATCTTGCCGTCGAGAAAGATCTTGGCCTCACCCGCGAAAAAACCAATGTCAACGGCGGCGCTATCTCGCTCGGTCACCCACTTGCGGCAAGCGGCGCCCGTCTGGCGATCACCCTGGTAAACGAGTTGCGCCGCAACGGTCTGCGCTACGGCGCTGCATCGCTCTGCATCGGCGGTGGCCAGGGCATCGCCGCCATCTTCGAGGCACTCTAGCGGACCGGAACGGCGACGCGAGGATTCCTCAGACGTCGTCTGACGGTGTTTATGCGCCGGGGCATTCATGCCCCGGCCCGCTCGTCCGCATCAGCCTGTACGCGTCGTCTGGCTCCCCTTATAGATTGGGGAGGGATGGGATTATGCCCGCTGGCCGTAGGCGACGTAGAACGGCAGGATGCCACGTCCCTGGCGCTGCGCGAATTCTTGCTGGGCGCGCGTGTAGAGCGCATCGTATCGGTCAGATGTCATGATGTTCTGCGCGATGACCCCGGCTCGAAGCGCTTTGCCTACGGCCAGACAATCTGTTGCCGAGGCGCGGCCAATGCGCCCGCCCCAGTCGCCCATCGGGAAGTTGAGCGCCCGCTGCTGCACGTTGGCGAGTCCGCCGCTGATGAGCATTTGTCCGGTATGCGCGCCAACGGTAAAATCGACATTGCGTTTGGCCAGGAAGTCAATCCAGCTCTGCCAGAGCCCCGTATAGCCAGGGCCGCCATCCTGCGGAACGCCACACTCAGCCAGTTCCACCCAGCCACCCGGCCGTGTCACGCGCACCAATTCCTGAATGACCGCTAGCCAACGGTCGCTGGGAATCGCGGTGATGAGGAGTCGCTGATGCACGAAGTCGAAGCTCTGATCGGCAAAGGGCAGTCCTTCGAGGATATTGCCCGCCGTAAAGACATAGTTTGCGGGCCGCGCGTCGAGCCCCTGCCCTATGGTCACCGCATCATCAGGAGGCGGCACGAGATCGAGGCCAACGACGCGCGCATTGGGGAAGTGCGCCGCCATCTCCATCGCCCAGCGGCCAGAGCCGCAGCCGACATCCAGAATATCCGCTGGCTCCTGCACGGGCGAAGCATAATTGCCCCGTAGGCCCGTGCGCAACAGAAAGTGTTGGAAGTCCAGACGATTGATCTCGCCCATATCCTTGGGCAGTGGGTAGGGCATCGCGGCGAGGTGCTGGCGGCCAGCAAAGAGGCGAAACCGCTGGTCGGGCATGCGCTCGAGCACTACATCGCGTCTCTGACTGCGAAACGGCCACATCGGCTACATACTCCCTTTCACTCATCTCCGGCAGGCAACGTGCCTGCATGTTCGCGACGGCATGAACGCGGCTCTGTGTGAACACACGAGATCAGGCAGGATCAGGCAGGATCAGGCAAGACCCTGTGCAGCCATGTCACACGGGGTAAAATGGCAATCCGGGAACGAAGTGCTCCGGGTGATACCGTTCGGGCAGATGGATGCGGACCGTCGTTAACCCGGCGACGTCCGTTGGAGTCATCTCCAACCGCCCGCCCGCGCGCTCGATCTCGGTGCGCGCAGCCCGCACCCGCGCCAGACTGGCTGGCAAGCTGAGTTGCGCCTGATAGGTCGTGAGGCGCATAGATCCCCATTCCTCCTTGCATTCATCCTTTCCGAGGCGGCGCACAGAATAGATTCCTTACCGTGCGGTTGATACAAGCATACACGGATTCCGCGGCTGAGGCAACGGCAAGATGGCTCAGTGGTGGGAGAACAACGAAATGGAGACGATTGATGCGCATCTATGATTTTGGCGCGGCTGACGGCCGACCCATCACCCAATTTGGCAGCGAGCGCGTGACGATAACCGGTATCGTGCGCGTGATGGGCGGCGATGTGCAGGTGGGCTGCATGCATCTCAGCCCCGGTGGCCGCGTGGGCGCGCATCGCGCGACGACCCGCCAGCTTTTCCTGGTGATGCGCGGCGAGGGATGGGTGCGCGGGCCTGAACTGGAGCGTACGCCCATCGTGGCCGATCAGGCGGCGTTCTGGGAGCCCGGCGAAGAGCATGAGTCGGGCAGTGATACTGGTATGGTCGCGCTGGTGGTCGAGGGCGACACGCTCGCCCCCGACCAATTTATGCGCCGGGTCTGACAGGTCGCCAGGGGGAAGTAACAAATGCTCCCCAGCGGAGCCGTAGCGCGAGCGGCGCACGACTGGCTGGGGAGGCATGGTGTCTTTCCCGCAAAGCCTGACCTCAGGTTAGCCGCCGATGGTATACCAGGGATTCGCTCCCCCGGCGACGCCCACACTGCCTGAGGTGCTGCCCACCGTGAAGTGCTCGACGTTGCCTGTGGCCGGTGGGTAGACGTTGCTCAAGTCTTTCGTGCTGGCCCAGAACGTCGAGCTATCTGTCTTCCAGACTGGGTAGCTATGGGCGTCGGGCGTGTAGAAGTGCAGGTTGGGATCACCACTGCCGCCAGGCGAGGTGACGCTCGCCGTGAAGACGCTCGGCGCTGGCTCCGCGCGGGCAACCGCTACCAGGTGTCCGTTGGGCGAGATCTGCATCCGCGTCATCGAGGTGGCTGTGGCGGCTGAGGCGATGCGCGACGCGCCACTGCCATCGGCGTTGGCGTAGAAGAACCGCGAACTGCCCACACCTTCTTCATTGCTGCTGCCACTGGCTGGCGTCACCGTCTGATAGACGATATGCGAGCCATCGGCGCTGACGTCGAAGCCGGGGCTCGACAGGTCACCTCGCGAACACTGGCACGATGCGATTGTGCCGAGATTGATCGTGCCTCCCAGCATCGAATGGCTTGCCAGATCGAAGCGCGCGAGCTGGAATCCAAGGCCGCTGCTCACGTCCTCCACAAAGAAGAGCGTCGAGCCGCGCACCACCGCGTCTTCCACATTGCCGCCCAGAGTGCCAATGACGCTGTTCCCCCCACCCACAACATATTTGTTGAGATGTGGGCCATTCACCCACCAGATAGAGGAATTGTCGAGCCAGCCGGTTTCGCGCAACGAGAGCCGAATGCTGCTCGAAGGCACCAGCGTCGCCGCGCCAGAACTGGCGTTGATGATGTAGATTGGACCATGCTCCGGACCGTCGGTGCAGTCCGCGCTGCCCCACGCGGCGACGATCTTGGTCAGATCGGGCGAGAAGACTGGTGGGCTCCAGTGCTCGTCATACTTGCAGTCCGCGCTGGACGCGGACATATGGGTAATCTGGTGGGGCGCCCCGCCATTGACACTTGCCCAGATTTGGCCCACATTGTGGCTATCCATCTTGAACCAGGCCAATGCGTGCGGCGGTGGCACGGGCGTGGGAGTGGCTGCGGCAAAGGTCGGGGTCCCACCGCCAGAGCCTGCCGTCGGTGACGATCCAGGGGAGCCTCCGGTCGTCGATGAGCCGCATCCTGCGAGCGCCAGGGCACCGATCATCAGTGCACAACCTACAATGGGACGCCATCTTCCACGAGAACGCATAGTGGTGATGCCTCCTGCCGCAGGGCAGCCTATCGCGCATCCAACGGCGATTACAGATGAAGAAGAGGGGACAGCGGACGCGCTTCGCCAGTGTAGAGGCAACCGAATAGAGTTGCTGTGAGCGAGGTCACACCTGCGTATGTTTTCATCTGAACTGTCACGAAGCGACGCGGCCAGGCACGATCAAGCACGATGAGGCACTGTTCCTGATGAGGCGTCCGCTAATACTCTCCGGTCGTGAGCACCTGAACCGCGTAGTCGATTACGTTCCGCGCCGCGTGATCTACGTCGCCATTCACGGTGCAGCCCGCCGCGCGCATATGGCCGCCCCCGCTGTAGTGCGCGCTGATCTTCGAGGCGTCTGCCGGGCCGCTGGTGCGCAAGCTCACCCGTGTCTTGCCATCCGTGCCCTCGCGAAAGAGGACCGCGATCTGAACGCCCTCAGTGTCGAGCAGATAGCTGGGCATGCCGTCATCCATATCAGGGCTCGCGCCCGACTCCTCGAAGTCGCTCTGGCGAATGATCGCCCAAATGATGCGCCCATCGGCGGCGCTCCGCACCGATTGGAGCACGCGGCCCCACAAGGCAACCTTTGCCAGCGGCTTCAGGCGATACATCGGCTTGACGATAGCCTCCGGCACAGCGCCGCAGCCGACCAGGTACGCGCCCACCATCAATGTGCGCTCGGTCGTGGCGTCGAACTCGAACGAGCGTGTATCGGTGATAATGCCCGCCAGCAGGCACTTCGCGGCATCCAGGCTGATGTTCGCGCCGCGATTGAGCAGCAGCAGCGTCAGCAGTTCGGCGGTGGCGGCGGAGGCGGTGTCGATGATGTTGACGATGCCGCAGCCGGTCGACGTGGCGTGATGGTCAATGTTGACGATGCGCGCGCCGTCGAGGAACGCTTTATGGCGCTCATAGAGCGTGCCGTAGCGCGAGAGGTCGCCAGCATCCAGCGCCACCACCAGATCGAAGTTCTCGTCGGGAAGCTCAGTCACCACGTGCTCGCGCCCAGGCAGAAAAGCGAAGTTAGCGGGCACCGGATCGGCGCAGGCCACGACGCATCGCTTGCCGTAGGATTGCAGCGCATCCGCCAGCCCCAGCGCCGAACCGAGCGCGTCGGGGTCCGGATTGTGGTGCGCCAACAGCAGCAGACGGTGCGCGTCCATCATCAGGCGCCACGCGGCGTCCGCGCGCTCGTCATCTATGCCCGTGGCGAGAATTGCCGCAAGCGCCCGCTGCGCATCCGAATCCGCGCCTGTTTTGCCCATCTTGCCCATGTGCCCTTTGGTTGCCACGCTCGCCGCTCCTTCGCCAGTCATGCTCGCGAGAGAAATGTGGGGACGAACGCGATGTGCGCCGTCCCCACCGTATGTACTGCTCACCCATGAATGTGCATAGACGCCAATGATGCTCAGTCGGACTCTTCTTTACCAGTCACAGAGGACTCACTCCGCACCTGTTTCAGCAGATCCATCACCCGCGCGCCGCGAGCGATAGACTCGTCCAGGTGGAAGGCTATTTCCGGAACATGACGAATTGTGAGCCGCTGCGCGAGTTCATGCCGCAGGAATCCTGTCGCGGAGCCTAAACCGCGCATGGTCTCTTTCTGTTCTTGAGAAGTGCCCAGCACGCTCACAAAGACTTTGGCATAGCGGAGATCATGCGACAACTCAACCCCAGTGATACTGGCAAAGCCAATACGCGGATCTTTCATACGCGTGTGCATGAGATCGCTCAACTCGCGGGTGATGACGCCGCTCAGTTGATCTTCACGTCTGTTGTTCCGCATGCTTTACCCCCTTCTGAGCACGTCGCGCAGTGAGCGCTTCCTGCCCATGCTCAATCGGCTACAGCGTCGTCGCTGGCTTGATGCCAGCATACGCTACCCGCAACCCTGAGACAAGTACCCGGTACTGCGACCGGTTCCGGGCTCAAGTCCTTCTACACTTAATATACGTAGTACTCCCCTCGCCCGGACGCAAGATGTCCAGACAAGGGGAGCATTCCTCGCGACGTTCTCGAATGGGCTAGACCCGCACCTTGCTGAATGCCTCGACGATGTCGCCGACCTCCAGCGCGTTGTAGTCTTCGAGAATGATGCCGCACTCGTAGCCCTGTGATACCTCGCGCACGTCGTCCTTGCCGCGCCGCAGCGAATCGACCAGCCCGGTAAAGACCGTCTGGCCGCCGCGCTGCACGCGTACCTGCGATGAGCGGACAATCTTGCCATCGGTGATGCGGCAGCCGCCGATGATGACCTGGCGTCCCACCTTGAAGAGCTGCATGACCTCGGCATGGCCGTCTACCTGCTCGCGATAGACTGGTTCCAGCAGACCCTTGAGGGCCGCCTCGATGTCTTCTACCAGCTTGTAGATGATGTTGTACGAGCGAATGTCGACGCCGTTGACGCTCGCCAGCCGCTGCGCCGCCGGATCAACCTTCACGTTGAAGGCGATGATGATGGCGTCAGACGCGGAGGCCAGATAGACATCGGTCTCGCCGACGTTGCCCACGGCATCCTGAATCAGGCGCACTTTGAGGTTCTCCTCGACGTGCTCCTCGCCCACCCGTGTCAGCGCGTGGCGGATGGCCTCTGCTGAGCCCTGCACATCCGATTTGATGAGCAGATTCAGTTCCTTGACCTTGCCCTCCTGCATCTGCATGTAGAGGGTATCCAGGGTGATGCTGTGCCCCGCCTGGCGGCTGGCGTCGCGGCGCTGCTGAATGAGCGTGCGCGCGGCCTTTTCGTCGGCCACCACTTCGAGCCGATCACCAGCGGCTGGCACCTCTGAGAGGCCCAGAATGCTGACCGGCGTGCTTGGCGTGGCCTTGCGGATCCGCTCGCCTTTGTCGTCGAACATCGCGCGGACACGGCCCGACATCGAGCCGACGACAATCGTATCGCCGATCTTGAGCGTACCATCCTGCACCAGCGCGTTCGCGGTGACGCCGGTATTCTGGTCGAGCCGCGCCTCGATTACCACACCGTGCGCGGTGGCATTCGGATTCGCCGTCAGGTCTTGCAGGTCGGTGACCAGCAAGATCATCTCCAGCAGGTCCTGGATGCCGATATTCTTCTTGGCGGAGACCGGCACACAGATCACTTCGCCGCCGTACTCTTCGATGACGACCCCATGATCGGCAAGCTGTTGCTTCACATGGTCGGGATTGGCGTTTGGGCGGTCGATCTTGTTCAGCGCGACCACCAGTGGCACCTGCGCGGCGCGCGCGTGGTCTATCGCCTCGATTGTCTGCGGCATGACGCCATCATCAGCGGCGACGACGATCACCGCGATGTCGGTTACCTGGGCGCCACGAGCGCGCATCTGAGTAAACGCCTCGTGACCCGGTGTATCGAGGAAGGTGATCTTGCGGCCATTCACCTCCACCTGATACGCACCAATGTGCTGGGTGATGCCGCCAGCCTCTCCAGCGGCCACCTTGGCGTGGCGGATGGCGTCGAGCAGAGACGTCTTGCCGTGGTCGACGTGACCCATAACCGTGACCACTGGTGGCCGGGTGATGCGCCCCGTCTCGTTGGCGTGGGCCGCCGCGCCAATCGACGCGGCCTCTGGCCGGACCGCCACCGCAGGCGCCGCCGCCGCTACTGGAGCCTCTTCCGGCGTGTAGCCGACAAGCTCGGCGACCTTCGCCGCCGCATCATACGAGACGACCTCATTGATGCTGGCAAAGATGCCGGTGGTTATCAAATCGCGAATGACTTCGTTGACTGTGACCTCGAGCAGCTCCGCCAGATCCTTGACGACGATCTGCGCCGGAAGCGCTATCGGCCCGCTTGGCTTTACCGCGACCGCTGCCGCGCGTGTCGCCGTGGTGGCTGGCCCGTTGCCATTGCCGCGACCATGTGGCGCGCCTCTGCCTCCGCGCCCGCCATTGCCACCCGGCCGCCCGCCACCCGGCCGCCCACCGGGGCCACCAGGGCGCTGACCGCCGCCGGGACGTTGCCCACCGCCGGGACGTTGGCCCCCGGGAGCGCCAGAACGCGCTGGCCCAGTGCCAGGACGTGGCGCGCCGGGCCGGACGCCGCCTCCGCCATTGGGGCCGCCAGCGGGCCGCGCGATAGTGCCGGGAGGAAGGTGCTGCGCGGGGGTGCTACTCGGTCGCTGCGTGGTAGACGATGAAGACGGATTCTTGGAACGAGAAGTAGTATCTGGCATAAACCCTCCTGATAGCGGCATTCCCGGAACGATAATAAGTGTCAAAACAATAAAAGCAGGCTGGCCACCTCCCGTAATTGTCGGAGATTGCCAGCCCAACGCGGCGGATACTTGAATCCTGAGCTTCAGGTGAACACGCAGTTCAATGATTCCTGATGTAGCTCAGGCGTGGTGGCGCCGAAGCGCACCATTTTAAGCTGCCATAGCAATGCTCTCGCTATCCGCGTTGGGTGAACAATAGACGATGAGAAGCGCCGCTTCTCGACGTACAGAATACTTGGAATTGTAGGGGAGCCAGAAGCAACATATCCGGAGG
Source organism: Ktedonobacteria bacterium (assembly GCA_027307065.1). Classification (GTDB taxonomy): domain Bacteria; phylum Chloroflexota; class Ktedonobacteria; order Ktedonobacterales; family JADMIN01; genus DAHUXT01. The sequence goes on along the minus strand of DAHUXT010000017.1, from coordinate 1,502 downwards.
ATTGCGTCCATCACGGCGGCCAGGTGGCAACCATCTGAGAAGTCCATCATCAGCATCTCGTATGGCTATCCCCAACCTGAATAGCATGACACAAAATTGCGTTCCTGTCAAGCACGCGTACTTCGTGGTGAAACCGCCTGAGCGCCCATGCTATGCGGGCTAGCGGCTCCGCCAGACAGCGGTCAGCCGCGTTGACAGCCGCTCGCGAGGCATGATATGCTAGGTAGGCTTATTTCGTGTGGACATGTAGTAGAATTGTGCGTTCAAAGACGCGCCGCGCCGAGCGCGCGATGGTGTGTGAACATACACGGTAGTGAAATACGAAGGGATTGCCGGAGACATGGTCAAAATTCGCCTCATGCGTATGGGCATGAAAGGTGCGCCGAGCTATCGCGTCGTGATCGCCGATGCCCGCTCGCCACGCGACGGCCGCATTATCGAGAATATCGGCTGGTACAATCCGCGCACAGAGCCATCCACGATCAACATCGATGCCGATCGCGCAAAGCACTGGCTGAGCGTTGGCGCCCAACCGACCGAGTCTGTCGTCTCGCTGCTGATTCGCAGTGGTGTGATCGAGCGCCCCTCGCGTGAGGCGACGGCCGCGAAATCCGCGGCGAAGGCTGCCTCGAAGGCCAAGAAGGGCGCGCAGCCCGCCAAGGCCAGCAGCTAATTCAACGCAACGCATCAGCGCGGCTCTCGTCGCGGCGTGGCCAGGGGCAAACACCTGGGTAAGGACGAGAGCGGAGGCGAAACCATGCAAAGGCTGATTGAATTTCTCGCGCGCAATCTCGTGGATGATCCCGACGCCGTCGAGGTGCGTGTCATCCGCGACGATCGCTACGCCACCGTTCTGGGGCTGCGCGTCGGCGGCGAAGACCTCGGCAAAGTGATTGGCCGCCAGGGACGCGTCGCCAGGGCCATGCGCACCTTGATGCGCACGACTGCGATGCTGGAAGGCAAGCAGCATATCGGGCTGGAGATCGATGAGCGCGAATCACCGCAGTCGCCAGAAGAATAGCGACGCCACATCGCCCGGCGCCAATTACGCTGCGAGCGCCGCCGATACACCCGGAACGGCATGGATTGCCATCGGCGAGGTTGTCGGCTCTTTTGGCATTCGCGGCGAGGTCAAGGTCTTTCCGCTCACCGATTTCCCCGATCGTTTCGCGCAGACGCCAATGCTGTACCTCGGCGATGCGCACACTCCTTATACCGTGAAGAGCGCCCGCGTGCATCAGCGTGTTGTCATCGTCACAGTAGATGGCATCGATGATATGGCTGCAGCACAGCGTCTGCGCGGAGCAACTGTCTGGATTCCTGAGGATGAGCGCATGCCGCTCGACGAAGACCAGTTCTACCTGCACGATGTCGTGGGCCTACGTGTGGTGCACGTCAACGGGCAGCCTCTCGGCGAAGTGGTGGATTTCATGACAGGCAGCGGCAATGATCTCTTCGTCGTCCGCGCCGTCCCCAGCGGACGCGAGGTGCTGCTTCCCGCG
>DAHUXT010000179.1 GCA_027307065.1 Ktedonobacteria bacterium | reverse complement strand
CCCCAGCCTAAGAGCGTCAGTCCGAAAAAGATTGCGCGAACAACCAGTTGATTTACCTGCCAGACGATCGATGGTATCGGCTGCCAGAACCAGAAAACCGCCAGGAGCACACAACTAGCCGTCATAACGTAGATGCTTCGCTCCAGACGTGGCGAGATGATACGTGTGAAATACTGTTTCGACCGGCGGCGCGCCATGACACTGTGATGGACGCCAAAGGCCAGCAACAAACCGGCATCGATGAATGCGGCTGTCCAGGGCGTGGCGAGTGGGACGCCAATTGGAGCCGATACCGCGAGGTCGAGCGTAAACGCCATGGCATAAAACAGCGCGAGCAGAAAAAGCAAGTAGCCAACAGCACCCACGAATAGCATGAGCAAGCGTTTCATGCAGCCCCTCCCGTCCGACTGACTATCCTGGCACGCCGTGCCGTCAACATCTTGGAGGAGATTGTATCTGAGCAGCCGTCCACGAAACGTCCACCGCAGCATCGGATTCTCGCGAGTCATGCGGCAAGTGGCGCGGGATGCGTTTGCACGAGGCGTATATGATACTGCTATGTGGGAGCGACACGACGAGGACTGAAGCAATGGACGAGATCACCTTGCGCCTGTTTGGGGCCCCGCATGTCGCGTATAACCAGCGCGCAGTTTCATTTCGATTGCAGAAAGAGTTGGCGCTGCTGATCTACCTGGCACAGACATCTGCGGCGCACACGCGACTGTCATTGGCTACGTTGTTCTGGCCTGAGCAAGATACCAGCCGCGCACTTGGGTCCCTTCGGCGGACACTCTACCAGCTCAAGATAGACATCGGGGCGAGTGTTGTAGAGTTCCACTCCGATCAAGTGCGCATGCGCTCCGACCTTACGATTCGACTGGATACCCAAAAATTCCTCATGGCTGCGCACGCCTGCTCTCATCATGCCCATTCGCCTGATTCACCGTCGGCAACATGTGTCGCGTCTCTTAAGGCTTCCCTCGCACTGTACCAGGACGACTTTTTGTCGGGCTTTTCGCTCCCAGATTGTCTCTACTTCGACGAATGGCAATATTTCGAGCGGGAAGGTTTGAAGTCCGACTACCTGCGGATTGTGGCGTCTCTGACCGCCTACTATGAACGTCGTGGAGACGGCGAACGTGGCGCCGAGATTGCCATGCTCTGGCTCCGGCGCGAGCCCTGCCACGAACCGGCACATCGCGCCTTGATGCGACTCTTTCTTCAGACTGGGCAGATCGTGGCGGCGCGGCGTCAATACGAGATGTGCCGCCGCATCCTTGCCGATCAACTCGGTGTTGCCCCAGGGGATGAAACGGAGCGTCTTTATCGCCAGATCGGCGCCGCCCGTCACGATTCGCAGCCGCGTCCGCAAACGCGCTATGTCAGAAGCGGAGACGCCTATCTCGCTGTTCAGACCATGGGCGAAGGCGATATCGACATCGTGAATATTGGCGGATTTATCACGCACGTTGAGCAACTGTGGGATGAGCCTGGCCTCGTCCGGTTCTACACGCGACTGGGGCGATCCGCGCGCGTCATAGTCTACGACAAACGGGGTGTAGGCCTCTCGGATCGGGTCGGGCAGCGGCCAACAACCGAGCAGCATGTTGCCGATGTGCGGGCAATATTAGGCGAGGTGGGAGCAAACCACGTGATTATATTCGCCGTGTCTGATGGCGCTGCTGTGGCCATTGAACTGGCGATCACGTACCCTGAGCAGGTCGCAGGGCTGATAATTTACGGTGGCCAGGCTAAGGGCGTTCAAGGCGACGACTATCCATGGGCGTTGACCGAGGAGCAATACGAGCGGTGGTCCGATCGGTTGGTCAAGGGATGGGGCGGCCCAGTGAATCTGGAGTACTTCACGCCGACATGCGCGCATGATGAGCGCCTTCGCCTGTGGTGGGCCCAGACCCAGCGACTTGCCGCGAGCCCTGGGGCAGTTAAAGCAATTCTGGATGGAATACGCGACTCGGATGTGCGTGCTGTTCTGCCGCGAATCGCTGTGCCAACGCTCGTGATTCATCGGCGTTGGGATCGCAGCGTCCACGTAGAGTCGGGACGCTATCTGGCCAACAACATCCCGCACGCGCAGTATATTGAGTTACCGGGGGACGATCACTGGTGGTGGGTGGGCGACACCGAAAGTCTGCATGCAGCGGTCGAACGCTTTGTCACGCGGATAGGTCATTGACAGTTGCGGCTTCGTCGATTCGGCGTAGCGAGAGAACAGGTTGAAGTATGGTACGGACGGTAGCGGCGACTCGCTATGTGGAGGCGCTGCGAGAGGGCGGCTCGGTGCCAGCAATTATCGAGGCCGACGACGAGGGAATGTACGTCGTCAAATTTCGCGGCGCGGGCCAGGGACCCAGGGCGCTCGTGGCGGAACTCCTGGGGGGTGAAATTGGGCGCGCGCTCGGTCTGGCTGTACCTGAACTGGTGCTTGTCGAGCTTGACGAGGCGTTTGGCCGCGCCGAGCGGGACCCGGAGATTCAGATCCCGCTCAAGGCAAGCGTTGGCCTGAATCTGGCGCTCGACTATCTTCCCGGCTCGCTCATGTTCGACACGGTCGCCAGCGCCAAATTGATTGATCCACTACAGGCATCGCAGATCGTCTGGTTCGACGCCTATATCACCAATCCAGACCGCACCGTGCGCAACCCGAACATTCTGTCGTGGCACGGCAAGCTCTGGCTGATCGACCACGGCGCGTCGCTCTATTTTCATTACGCCTGGGATCAGGCGGCGCTCAAACGGCAGAAGCCATTTACTCCGATTCGCAATCATGTGCTGTTGCCGTGGGCAAGCATGATCGACGACGTGGATGCGGCGATGCGGGCGCGTTTGACCAATGAGATGCTGGCGGCCATTGTCGCGGACATTCCCGCCGATTGGCTGGCGGACGACCCAGCCATCGGAGATGCTGAAGAGCAACGTGCCGCATATCTGGCGTATCTGGCCGCTCGGCGCGATGCGTCGCGAGTGTTCGTCGAGGAGGCGCTGCATGCGCGATCGCAGCTCGTTTGAGTATGCGGTGATTCGCGTCGTGCCTCGGGTCGAGCGCGGCGAGTTCATCAATGTGGGTGTGGTGCTGTATTGCCGGGCGCGTTCGTTTCTCGATGTGCGGACCGCGCTTGATGAGACACGGCTGCGGGCGCTTGCGCCAACCACCAATGTGACGGAGATTCAGACATATCTGAAAGCCTTCGAGCGTATCTGCCGTGGCGACTCCGATGCCGGGCCTATTGGCGCGCTGACGCAGCGCGAGCGCTTCCACTGGCTGATCTCGCCGCGCAGCACCGTGATCCAGACATCACCCGCACACGCCGGAATGTGCGCCGATCCCGCCGCGATGCTCGAACATCTCATGGCTACAGAAGTGCACGTCGGTGTGCTCTAACCACCTGGTTGAGCACGAGGCAAAGCTGGCTGAAACCAGTGGTTCCGTGTTACACCTGCCAGGTGGTACAATGTGCGGTGCTGAATAGTGCGCAATTCTCCATGCCGTTAACCCATCAGGCATGGGGTTGACATAGTAGTCTCGCGTCATATGTCGAGGATTGTCGTTCAGATGGCTACCTCGTAGTGCGTCAGCGGTGGCCTGGCGGCAGGCTGCGCGAGATTAGCCGGGAAAGAAGGGCGGCGGGCGTATGTCTGGACACTCAAAGTGGCAACAGATTCGACGTCAGAAGGGCGTCAACGATTCACGGCGCGGTGCGTTGTTCACGCGTCTCGGCCGGGAACTGGTCGTGGCGGTGCGTGAGGGCGGCGGCGGCGATCCAGACGCCAACTTCCGTCTGCGGATGGCGGTGCAGCGGGCGCGTGCTGCCAACATGCCGATGGACAACATCGATCGCACTATCAAGCGCGCGATGGGCGCCGAGGGTGGCGCGTCATTCGACGAGATTGTGTACGAAGGGTATGCGCCGGGCGGCGCGGCGATCATGATTCAAGCGATGACGGATAATCGCAATCGGACAGTCGCCGAGGTGCGCAACGCGATGAACAAGAATGGCGGCAACCTGGGTGAGGCAGGCTGTGTCGATTGGATTTTCGAGCAGACGGGCATCATCGAGATTGAGATGGACGGGAAAGATCCGGACGAGTTGACGCTGGCGGCGATTGACGCGGGCGCGCAGGACGTCGATGAGCCGACGGAGGGCGATGAGGCGCTGGTGGTCTACACCGAGCCCTCGGATCTCGACACCGTGCGCAAGGCACTGGAGGCACGGCAGCTCAAGTTAACGCGCGCCGAGACGGTGCTCCGGCCCAAGACCAAGGTAGAACTCGGTGAGAAAGAGGGCTTGCAGACGCTGCGGCTCATCGACCGGCTCGAAGACCTCGACGATGTGCAGAATGTCTATACCAATGCCGACATCGCCGATGAAATTGCCGAGAAGTATGAAGGATAGCGCCAACTACGCCCGTCAGCGGGAGATTCACGATGAGCGGTGACACTCGCCGCACTATCGGCATTGATCCTGGAACGGCGCGACTTGGCTATGCTGTTGTGGAGACAGAGCGCGGCACGCCCCGCCTGCTGGTCTGCGGCGTCGTGACGACCCCCAAGGGGCTAGCGATGCACGAGCGCCTGCTCAGCATCTATGACGATCTGCGCGAGATCGTGCGCGAGCACGCCCCGGCAAGCATGGCGGTGGAAGAACTGTTCTTCGCCAAGAACGTCACCACCGCAGTGAGCGTTGGCCAGGCGCGTGGCATCGCTTTGCTCGTGGGCGCGCAGGCGGGCCTCTCGGTCTACGAATATAAGCCGATGCAGGTCAAGCAGGCGGTGCATGGCTACGGCCTGGCCTCGAAAGAGCAGGTCGGCGAAATGGTGCGCGTATTGCTGCGGTTGGATGCGGTTCCCAAGCCCGATGACGCCGCAGATGCCGCCGCCATTGCTATCTGCCACCTGAATACCGCTCGCTTTGGATAACGGCGGCGCTTGCGCCCGCGCCTGTGTGGCTTTCCGTGATGTGTGAGAGGAGCAGACATGATCGCGGCGGTTCGTGGCATTCTCGCGGGCAAGACGCTCGATAGCGCGCTGGTGACCGTGGGCGGTGTCACGCTGCGCATCTTCGCTCCGCTCAGCGTTCTCAGCCGTCTCAACGACGGTGAGGAGGTTACGCTCCACACGTGGCTGCTGGTGCGTGAAGACGCGCTCGCGCTCTATGGCTTTTCCTCTATCGACGACCGCGATCTCTTCGAGCAATTGCTTGCCGTCGGGGGCGTCGGTCCACGCATTGGTCTGGCGTTGCTCTCGAGCATGTCGGCGCAGACGTTCCGCGAGGCAGTGCTGGCGGAGGATGTGACGCGGCTCACGGTGGCTCCGGGTGTCGGGCGCAAACTGGCGAGCAGGCTGGTGCTGGAGCTTCGGGCTCGGTTCGAGAAAGCGGGTTTTGGCGGCGCGCCAGTGCTGGCGGGTGTCAGCCCCAACGTGCGGGCGCAGGTGCTCGAAGCGCTGACAGGCCTGGGCTACTCCGCGACCGATGCCGCCGCCGCTGTGCGGACGCTGCCGGAAGATGCCAGCGGCAACATCGAAGACTTGATTCTACAGGCGCTGCGCTCGCTCGCCCGCGACTAACACACCTCACCTTTCGGGTACCGGCGCATCTTTGCCTGTGTCGTCTGTCCGACAGCGCGCAACGCGAACAGTGATAGGCACTTGCCAACGCGCCATGTATCAATGTACACTTGCCCGTGACTGGTCAGATGGCCACGTGATGTCCCCGTACCGATCATCCTCTCCCGAACGCCTGAGGCAGAATTGGAAGGTGACGAATGTCCACAGCGGCGACTCAATGGCGAATCACAGGCGACTACTTCGAAAATTGCAACTGCACGGTCGTGTGTCCATGTCTGTTCTCACCGAACGCGCCCATGTCCTCGCAGCCGACTGAAGGTCCTTGTCACGTAGCCTTTGGGTTTCACGTTGATACGGGAAATTTTGGCGGCGTTTCGCTGGATGGCCTGAATGTGGCGATGATGGTGAACACACCTGGGGTTATGGCCGCGGGCAACTGGTCGGCAGCTGTGTATCTTGACGAACGGGCTGACGAGCAACAGCAGCAGGCGCTGACGGCGATTTTCACAGGGTCCTCTGGTGGCACGATGGCTGCCCTTGCGCCACTTATCTCCCAGGTGTTGGGCGTCAAGGCCGCGCCGATTACCTTCATCAAGGACGGCAGAAGTCGCTCGCTGGAGATTCCGGGAGTCGCCCACTTGTCCGTTCATGCTGCCCCCAGCATCGTCCCTGATCAGGAGATATGGGCCGCGAACGCCCATCCGTTCAATCCACAGGGTGTGGCGATGGCCGTGGGCGATTCGAACAGCACATGGGAAGATTACGGCATCCGCTGGGATAACTCTGGCAAGAATGGCCACTACGCGCCGATTGACTGGTCGGGCGCATAGAGCGGCATTGTCACTCAAAGCGGTAACCCTCGCCATATCGGTGCAAGAGAACTCAGACCGCCTACTAGGACAATACTGGGGAGTGTGCTCGATGGCGGAACAGCAACAGTATCTGCTTGTCCGGGAGCGGAACCTGATCTTGGCGCTACTGCTCGGGTTGTCTGCCGTGGGCTGGGTGATCCTGGTGTGGCAGGGAATGGCCCGCAGCGGCACGGCGATGGGCCTGACGATGGGCATGGGCGTCTTTGTGTTTCTCGCGATCTGGGTGGCGATGATGTCCGCGATGATGTTTCCTTCGGCCAGCCCAATGATCTTGATGTTTGCCGCGGTATCGGCTGGCAAGCGGCGTCAAGCACGGGCTTTCGTGCCGACATGGATCTTCGTGAGCGGCTATCTCCTCGTCTGGACACTTTTCGGCGCGCTGGCATATGTGGCTGCCACGATAGTAGACCACGTGGCCGCGCGCGTGCCGTGGTTGATGGACAATGGCGGTCGCATTGGAGGGCTAGTGCTAATTATCGCTGGCCTCTACCAGTTGACCCCGCTGAAAAACGTGTGCCTCGGCAAATGCCAGACGCCGACGCAATTTGTGATGACATCATGGCGCGACGGTTATGGCGGTGCCGTGCGTATGGGGATCGAGCACGGGGTGTACTGCCTAGGCTGCTGCTGGGCCTTGATGGCCATACTCTTCCCGTTGGGGATGATGAACATTGTGGCGCTGGGCCTTGTGGCGGCGTTCGTCTTTGCGGAGAAAGTCCTACCCATCGGTCGGATGTTGAGCAAGATAGCGGCCGTCGCGCTAATTGGCTACGGGTTGGCGGCCGTTGTCACGCCCGCCGTGCTGCCAACGATGATGTCATGATGCTGGCAGGGGCGCTCAGGCTGTAAGGGCCTATACAGACGCTGTGCGTAAAGTGGCCGTGCACCATGATGATAGCTGCCCGGGCTGGTGCGCTGTCTGGTTGCCATCGCTGGTACTAGAGTTTCAGACCATCCGCGCCTGGAAAATGACCGTCGCCATGGTGCATTCAATCTCCAGTTTTTCTCAATGTTCAGCGCACACAAATAGCCAAGTGCGTGAACAATTCAGTCGTCTGGCTCTCCTGTATCAGGCGGCTCATCGGCAACGTCTGCCTCGGCTGATTCTACACCTGACTCGCCATCCTGCTCCGCCAACAGGCTCATCATCACGGTTTCCGTCACCTGAGTGATAAACGTATCTACAACGGCGGCATCCGCAAGCTCGCCGGGCAGACGAAAGAACGCGCGCGCATCGTCCTCGCTGTGGTGCGAGATCCACCGGGCGATGATGTTGATCTGGTCCACCTCGGCCCGCCCGACTCGCGAAGGTGGCGTACCCAGCACAGTCGCCTCCGCCACCAGCGTCCGCAGTTCGTCGTGTAACAATTCGCTCGCCTGCGCCACGCGTCGCTGCGCGAGCAATCGCCCGTGCCG
>DAHUXT010000178.1 GCA_027307065.1 Ktedonobacteria bacterium | reverse complement strand
GGCGGTACGTACGCTGGTGGCAAATACGCTGGTGGCATATACGCCGGTGGTGTATCCGTCGGCGCCGGGGCACTGCTACTATCCGCGCCGGACCCAGCGGAAACTGACGCATCGGCGGCGCTGGTATCGGCGGCCGGTGACGTGTCCGTCGGCGGAGAGTAGGTAACAGTCGGCATCTCATCGACAGAAGGCGCATAGGTGACGGTCGGGGTCTCATCGATCGACGGTGTCGCGCCGCTGTCGGTCGCGCTCTCGCTCACGGTGTCCGTGGTCGCATCGCTTCCGCTTGCCGCGTCATCCGAGGCTGCCTTCACGGGCGGCGCATCCCACGGGGGCGCGTCACTCGCCGCGACGGTCTCGCCGCTGCCGGCTGACTCCGCCGGGCTATCCATCGGCGCTGGGGTCCATGCGGGGGCATCGCTGGCAGCGTAAGAAGCTGGCGGCGCATCCCACGCGGGCGCGTCACTGGCAGGTGATGCGCTGGCCGCTCCGTCGTCGGACGGTGTCGGCGCCGGTGGCGCCGCTTGCTCTGATGGCGCCGATGACACCGGTGGCTCATATGGTGGGAACGTCGGCGCGGCATATGGATCTGACGGCGTCGCGGGCACTGGCTCGGCTGGTGGATTGGCGTCGCCATTTGAGGCGCTCGCTGTTGCCATGCTTGACGGCATGTCGCTGCTAATGGGCGTGCTGCTCCAGGCGTCATACGGCGTGGGTGGCGCATCCGTCACTGTTGGTAGTGTGGGCGCGGCCGCATCGTCGCTCGGCGCGCTGTGCGGGACGCCCTCTGATCCGCTCCCTGATCCGCTGTCTGTGCTCTCTGCGGCGGCATCTGCGGCTGGCGTCTCTGGGGTGGGAGGGTCCCACCCGGCAGGCCGCCCTATCATGGTCGGCAACTCATCCTGTGAGACGGGAGGCTGGCCACTTGCATCGGCCACCGGTGTCCATGCATCGGCAATCGGCTCGGTTGCCTGTGATTGCGCATCTCCGGAGGTCTGATCGTTTCCGGGCGGGGTAGAATCAGGAATTCGATACTCGTCGTCCATTTGGGGACTCCTTCTACGCGAATCAGTAGATAACGTTCCGTTGCGACGGAATCGGTAGACGCCCTCAACGCCAACAGACCAGACATGGTACGCATCGGTGAACGTCGGTATGCTGCTGCCAGACGGCAACATTGTAGCATACCGGGCAATGCCCACTGTTCCCTGCGCCCGGTCAAATTTGCTGGCGCTCTCTGGCCCTATTGGGTTTGACAGCCGGGCTTGCTACCTTGCACAATACGTGGTGTGCAGCGTGAGAGTGCGGCCATCGTCTGAGGAGAGTGCGTCATGCAGCCCCCGGCCACCGATATCGTTGTCGCCCATGCGCCCGCAGAGGCATCACTTGCCAGTTATTATGCGATTGCGCTGCGCACCCAGGGATCAGGATCATCACCATTCAGCCCGCCAGCCGGACAGTCTCCCCAGGCTATTGCGGCTCAGATTCGCAACTCGCGGGCGCTTGTGGTGCTGGTGACCGATCCGATGCCTACCTGGGCAGGGGCACTTGTTACTGGATATCGCGAACTAGCGGCCACCGAGCGTTGGCGGCGCATCGTCGTTATCCGGCGTGGCGCGGGGCAGTTGTCGCCGGAGATGCAGGGGTTACCGTGGATCGAGGCGACGGATAAGCCTGTCGAAGAGGTCGCTACCGAGGTGCTCGCACTGCTGGCAGGAACGCCTGTGCCCAGGCCCATTCCAGTTGCCGCTCCCCCTGCCCAGATAATTCAACAGCCACTGCAACCGGTCGGCCCCCCGCAATGGCCCACGGCCCAGCCAATGCCCAAATCACTTGGCGATGATGTGCTCACCAGGCGCGCGCTGCTGTTTGGCGGGCTGGGGGTAGCCGCTCTTGGCGCCGTGGCGTTGGCAACCAGCGCGGTGCTGACGCGTGGATTTGGTGCGTTTGCCAGCCCGGCTGCCACGTCGGGTCCCGGCGGTGTGCCGCCACTCATCTTCACGAGCAGCGATACGATGCTCTATGCCATCGACCTGGGGACCGGAAAACAGCGCTGGCGATTCACCGCCGATGCGCAAATTCGGGCCGCGCTCATCTCCTCCCATGGGATTATCTATGCCGCTTCGGCACAGGGGACGATGTACGCGATCAATACCGCCGACGGCAAGCCACACTGGTCGAATAAGAGCATAGGACCTACCAGGGTGCGGCCAATCGAGGCCAACGGCGTGCTCTATATCGGGTCCGATGACAACAATGTCTATGCCGTCAAGACCACCGATGGCTCGGTCGTCTGGAAAACGCCAACCAATGATGCGGTGCAGTGCCGCCCGTCTGTCGTCAATAGCGTTGTCTATGTTGGCTCGCACGATGGCAACCTCTACGCGCTCGACGCGAGCAGTGGCAAGCGCATTTGGAAATTCCAGACCGGGGGAGCAGTCATCTCGACGCCAGCGGTGGGGCAGGATCTCGTCTTTGTTGGATCCGATGACCACAATATCTGGTCGCTCCATCTTGCGGATGGTCGCCACCACTGGAACTTCACGACGGGGGCGAGTGTTTCGTCGTCGCCATCAGTTACCAGCGACACCGTCTATGTTGGCTCGCAGGATGGCGGTGTCTATGCCGTTCAGGTTGATTCGCCCGTCATGCGCTGGCGCTTTCGCACTGGTGGGCCGGTCGCCTCGTCACCGATCGTGGATAGCGATGTCATCTACGTCGGCTCAAACGATCATAAGGCGTATGCCATCGGTACTGACGGCAACAAGCGCTGGAGCCATCAAACCGGAGGCAACGTCAATGGCCGCTTTGCGCTCGCCAATGGCGTCGTCTACGCCAATAGCGATAAGATCTACGCGCTCAATGCTAGCAGTGGCGCAGAGATCTGGACATTCGCCGCTGACGCCAACACCGCCTATTCCTCGCCCAGCATTACCGTGTAGCGCCATTGCGGCATGTCGTCGACTTATCCACACTATCCACACTATCCACAGGGGGAGCTCAGCGTGATGGTGTTATTCCATGTGTAACGACGTGAAACTAATGCGCGAGTTCATTCGTCTGTGCATCTGAGATGGGAAGATTTCCGCAACAAGCCGCGTTCCACATACCATAAGTATCCTCAATCGCGCCGCAACTATCAATAACGTTTCACGAAATATCGCGTTTGATTCCATCGAAATTCATCACATAGCCCTTTCATCTGGGTATATCGCAAAGATCGAGTTCACACGCCTACTCGAACCAATGATAAAGGATACGAATTGCGGAAATTCGCGCTGCCGGTCGAGGTTCGCGGTTCGTGGATCACGGGAATCTATGCCCGCGGGGTGCAGATGGTGAGGTAGGGACCAATGCAACAACTTCGTTATCAGCCGTCAGACGCGGTGAACTTCAGGCGTTCTGGCATCGCAAATCGGCCAGACACGTTTGCAACTCGCCAAACGCCGGAGCGTACAGGGTCACGGGAACCTTCACCAGTGGGGCCATCGTCCGGGTCGCCAGAGGCATTGAATCAACTGCCCCTGGCAAGTTGGTGGGTGGAGAGTGATGAAGGTTTTACGCTGCTACAGCGGCTGGCGCTGGCCCATCTTATCGTGGGCGTCTCTGTCGCGCTGGCATTGGGGTGGCAGCTCTGGAGCGAGTCGGGGTCAGCAGTCACTCCGGCCATCGGCCTGATCGTGGCGATTGGTGGCACGCTGGCATTGTTGCTGTCGCGGCTGGATCATCCGGCGCTGCACGTCTGGGCGCGTCTGGCGCTGATCGCCGTTGACCTGGCCGCCACGAGTGGTATACTCTGGGTGCGAGGAACTGAAGGCTGGACGCTTCTGGTGTTACTTCCACCGATTGCATTGGCGGTAGCGTTTTTTGCCGAGCGAGGTGGCGCGCTGGCGACGATGCTGGCAACGCTGATCATTGGCACGGTAAGCTATTCGCGGGATATGGCAACATCAGAATGGATGCCATCGCTGCTTGTCTTTCTCGGCGTGGCGGTGCTGATCGTCGCATTTCTGGGCATCTACAGCGCAAAGGTCGCCGCAACATGCGACCATCTGCGCGGGCTATTAGCCGATGCCCAGTCGGCGAGTGAGCGTTCGCACCGAGACCGCCAGAAGCTTGTGGCCCGATTGCGTTCTCTCGAACAAGCCTATGCCCCACTTCTTCACGAGCACGTGCGGCTGGGAGAAGCCGCCGCGGAACTAACAGGGCTGGCACAGCGCATAGGCCAGGGCGATCAATCCGCTGCGCAGGCGTTGCAATCTGTGCGTCCAGGCGCATATGGACCACTTGCGGACCTGACGATGGCGATGGTGCGTTGGTCGCGAGTTGCTGCCGGAAGTTGGAGCCCGCCAACGATGTCGGCGCTTGAGTATCCCGTTCGCGCACAGGGGCAGGCGCTCGAATCACTCGACCAGATGGCGCGGTCATTGTGTGCTGGCGCGAATGAACTGGTGGTGGAGGCCGAGTTCCTCGAGCCAGGGATCAGCCTGATTGGCTCTCGTCTCTATTCGGCGGCGCTCTGGCAGTTAGAGGAACGCCTGCGCGTTCAGGCTTCTCATGTCGCACTCTTCGGCACGCATCTTGCCGATATTCGCAACTCGCAGGAGAATGTGGAGGCAGTGCTGACGCAGCGAGCGGCTGGGGCTAAAACACCAACCATCTTCGCGACGAGCGACGTTCGTAGTAGTGATCGCATCGGTGAGCGCAGTGACATTCGAACTGCGCGCCACTTTTCTGGCCCGCAGGCCACCCTGGGCGCATCGGCTATTCGGCCCGCAGCATCTACGCGGAACGACTATGGGACTGATCGGTGGGGGCATTGGCCAAACGAGGAGTCTGTAGCGTATAATAGGGGAGTCTAATCAAAACTCTGCGTGAAACGCTCTGACATGAGCGCATCTGGGAGCAAAAGGTTCCCTCCAGCCGGGGATAGTTTGAAAGCTCTGGCGCGCGATCCGGACGCCCCGCGCGAGCTGTTCCTCTCGCTGAAGTCGCATATATTTTGTGCAATCGCGCTCACGACTCTGCCACCTGCCAGGCACAGTTGCGCACCCACCGCCGCAGGTAGCTCGTTGCGCTGTTTCGCTCACACGTCTACCCAATACACCGGGATGAACCTGGGCCGGTAGTCGTCCTGAAGCGCATGAACAGGTCAATCGTGCGAATCGCCGCCGTCTCACACCTGGAAATGTTCGGGCTGCGCTTCGCTGTATACGTCTCATCGACCGAGGCCAGTGTGTGAATGGGAGCCAGGAAACACACTGATCATGCCGTAACGCGCGATCTATGCGCGATGCACACTGTGTGATCTCTGCGCGAATAGTGCGCGCACTGTTCCGATGATTATTCGCCCTGGCGCGTGGCCGCTCTGGGCACTGGAAAACAAACTATCGTATTGTGGATTTTGCAAAGACGTTGCTTCGCACTCTTACAACCATCGAAGATGCCTTGGCTTGCGCAGCATTGCGCGCTGGATTGTGCTTCACGCGCAGACCAGTGACGCGTTTGAAATGACGATTGTCGCGCTTTACTTTCGCAGATGTTCGGATACATCAGACTGATTGTGGGAGCAATCCCCCGCGCATGGACTGATGATTCCGTTGCTCAGGAGGCCTTTGTGCCAGAAGATCAGGAAACACCTACTAGTCCCCGTCGTCGAACACGGCGCCAGGATGCCACCGTGGCGAATGACTCAGTGATGGTGAACACCACTGCCGAGACGTTCGCCAACGAGACGACCGGAGCAGATGTCGCTCCCCCGAAGCGTCGCCGTGCTGTTCGCGCGTCCCCGGGGCTGGCATCTGCCCGAAAAGCACGTGACGCAGGACGGCGAGCCGATCGCTGGCAGCCTCTTCGATTTCGGCCTCTACGCGTTCCACAACGCCAGCGAGCTGCTCAAGCGCGGTAGCGGCCCATACTTCTATTTGCCCAAGATGGAGAGCCACCTGGAAGCGCGGCTCTGGAACGATGTCTTCGCGCTGACGGAGCAGACACTGGGCATCCCGGTAGGCTCCATCAAGGCGACGGTGCTGATTGAGACATTGCCGGCCGCCTTCGAGATGGACGAAATCCTCTACGAGTTGCGCGATCATTCCGCCGGACTCAACTGTGGCCGCTGGGATTACATCTTCAGCGCCATCAAGAAGCGGCGCAACGACCCGGCGTTTATTCTGCCAGACCGCGCTCAGGTGACGATGACAACGCACTTCATGCGCTCGTACGCGCTGCTGTGCATCAAGACCTGCCACCGCCGTGGCGCACACGCGATGGGCGGAATGGCAGCGTTCATTCCGGTGAAGTCTGATCCGGAGGTTAACGAACGGGCGCTGGCGCAGGTGCGCGCCGATAAAGAGCGTGAGGCGACCGACGGCCACGACGGCACCTGGGTCGCGCATCCAGGGCTGGTGCCGATTGCCACCGAAATCTTCGACCGGGTGATGCCCCGACCGAACCAGATTGACCGCGCGCGCGGCGATGTGAAGGTATCGGCGGCGGACCTGCTCGAAGTGCCAGATGGCACGATCACCGAGGCGGGGCTGCGCACGAATATCAACGTGGGCATTCAGTATCTGGAATCATGGCTGCGCGGGCTCGGCTGCGTGCCGATCAACAACCTGATGGAAGATGCCGCCACCGCCGAGATTTCGCGAGCGCAGGTCTGGCAGTGGATTCGCCAGCCGCGTGGCGTGCTCGACGACGGGCGCAAGGTGACGGTGGCGATGTTCCGCCAGGTGATGCGTGAGGAACTGGCGAAGATCGAGCAGACGCTTGGCACGGAGGAGTACGCCAGCCGCGCCTTTGGGCAGGCCAGCGAACTCTTCGACCAGATCACCACCGCCGACGATTTCGTCGACTTCCTGACGCTGCCCGCCTATCAGTATCTGCCGTAAATAGCGGAACTGACCTCTCCCCCAACCCCTCTCTGATGCGGGTGGGGAGCTAAGCTACCTATGCCCTGGCGCGGGAAGGGTAGGCTGCGACAGACTACCGCCGGTAACGCGCGAAGAAACACGTAAACGTGTCGCCAGCGCTGCTCCGATCCAGGGCCGCTAGAGACCCATCTGTTGAGCGTACGCTACAATCCAGGTGGGATGATGTAATCTGGTCCAGCAGCGACTCAGCAGTGGGAGACGGTATGCCCAACGGCGAGCCAGTTGTGCCACCAGAGCAACCCGGCGCGGTCCAGTTCCAGATTGAGCCGACGACGCAGCATGCGCGTCCGCACACATGGGAGCGTCTATGGAGCGCGAGCAGCATTACTCCGCGACCGCTGACGACCCGGCAGAAGGTCTGGCGCGTGGCTGGGATTGTCGCCACCGTGGCGCTTTTGGCGGCGCTCTTGGGCGGACAGGTCGCCACATTCACCGCGCACCTCTGGCGGATCGCCTTCCCACTGGCACAGGGAGCCTCGCCGACCTGCCTGGCTGACGCGGCATGGTCGCCTTCGGGCAATCGTCTTGCCATCCTTGGCTATGCGGGCGCGTGCGCGCAGCTCGGCCACTTTTCGCCGGTACTTGACGTGTACGACAGCGCCGGCCGGCTGAGATTGCGGCAGATAGCATTGGACCCGCTGCTGTCTCCCGCCACGAAGACATTAGCGCGGGACGTGAACACCGATCGGATCGCGCTCCAAAATGTCATCTGGCTGCGGGGAGACGTATCTCTCGCCATCACGTTCACGCTGCCGCCACGTTCCGACATCGGCGAGACAACCACCCAGTTTGGCATCCTTGTCTTCAACCCGAATAGCGCCCATCCCGCCGCGACGACGCGCTTCTACGAGATACCCAACCGTCCCGGAAGCTCGTATCCCGATGCGCGCATCGGCGTGATGTGGGATCTTCACACAGACCATGCTCGCATGATTTCTGGCGCCGCCACGTTCAACGCGTGGGATAATCCGCTGTCCCTGGCGTACCAGTATACCTGGACGGGCAACGATGACCTCGTCCCCGCCTCGGCGACAAACACTTCAGTGTCGATTCCACCGATTGGTAATCCCCAGGTTGGTGCGCCCTTATCGATC
>DAHUXT010000177.1 GCA_027307065.1 Ktedonobacteria bacterium | reverse complement strand
TTCAGGCTGGCGTTATAGTCGCGGTCTAACACCACCCCACAGCAGGGGCAGGTATAGATGCGGTCGGAAAGGGAGAGCGTTTGCCGATGGCCACACTGCGAGCAGTCCTGCGACGTGTAGGCAGGATTCACGGCGACGTATCTCCGACCGGCCCATGCTGCCTTGTACGAGAGAAGGTCCGCGAACTGGCTCCACGCCGCGTCATGGATGCTTTTGGCGAGGCAATGGGTATGCGTCATCCGATTAACCGACAAATCCTCGACCGCGATCAGGTCGTTGTCGTCCACAATACGGCGGCTGTGCTGGTGGGCGAAATCGCCTCGCCGCCAGGCGATGCGCTCATGCACCCGCGCGACGATTTTGCGTCGCCTGATGCGTTCGGGCGTGCCCTTCTCTTCCTTGCTGAGACGCCGCTGCGCTTTCGCCAGGGCTTTCTCTTCGGCGCGGAAGAAGCGCGGGTTGGCGACGGCAGCACCTGTCGAGAGGGCGGCAAAGGTCTTGAGGCCCACGTCAATCCCCACCTGCCGCCCAGTTGCGGGCAACGGGGAAGGCTCAGCGCACTCACAGGAGAAGCAGACGTACCATTTGCCGGTACTGCTGCGCGTGATGGTGGCGGTCTTGGGCGTGCCTGCCAGCGGGCGATGCAGGATGATCTTGACCAGCCCGACGCCGTGCAGTCGCAGACGCCGAGCCTCGGGGTCCAGTTTGCAGCCCACCGGGACCTGGGGATAGGTGATGCTGTCATAGCGGCTCTTGCCGCGAAAGCGCGGGTAGCCTGGCGTCTCGCCAGTACGCACGCGCCGAAAGAACGCCTGGAAGGCCAGATCAATGCGTACCGCGACATTCTGCAACACCTGCGATTGCACCGCCGCCAGCGTGGGCCGGGCGGCTTTGAGCAGCGGCAATGTCGTCTGCTGATCGTAGAGGCGTAGCGATTCCTGCCGCTGCTCCCAGGCATCACGCCGGGCAGCCAGCAACTCGTTGTACAACCAGCGGCACTCCTCCAACTGGGTCTCCAGGAGGCGCTGCTGCTGCTTGTTCGGGTACAGGCGATACTTGAACGTCTTACGCATGCCAGTATTGTCAGCTTAAAGCATGCGTGTTGTCATGGCAAGAGGGCCATTCATCCCCATGCCTAAGCCTGAAGGCAGGGGCCTTCTGGCCGCAGAGAAGGTGATGCCCGGAGCCAGCGAATCGCGCGGAAGAATAGCGCGGAAAACGAAGAGGGAGCATGCTCCACCACGAAGCATGCCCCCAACGCTCTGACCAGGACTGGTAGCGCCCTACCGAATGAACGTGACTCCAGGCCCGACATGGATGTAGCGGTAGCTCACGCGCTGCCAACCGCCGCCACGCCAGGAGAAGTTCATCTCGGTGATGAGCACCCAGTAGCGACTGGGCGATACGGCCACGACCTGCGCCCAGTGACCGTCGCTGCTTGCGCCCTGCACGCCGCCCGCGAAGTGGACGACCGCGCCGGGGGTTGGCACCGACGAATGGCGATACTCGCGTCCCCAAAGGATGTCAGGCTGACGCGGATGCAGCACCTCAGGCCACCAGTTGCACCAGCCAAAGCCGGAGCGACGCACATAGTTAGCCGGGTTCACGCGATAGATACGCGCGTAGCAGCTTACAGGAGTGGTCCACTGGCTGATGCGAGCCGGGAACATAGTTGAACTGTGGCACGGCTGGCTTGCGGTGTTGCTGCCCGAAATCGCGTGTGAGCCGCCAGACTTGCCGCCGCCGGAGGAGTGGCCCCCACGACCGCCTGTGCCTTCAGATGTGCCGTAATTGGGGACCCACGAAAGGTTGTCTGAAACAAGCCGAGTGCCGCTGTGATGCCAGCGCCGCGTGCAGTGATAGGCGCCGCTAGACCAGCCATAGCACAGCCAGCCATTGTCAAGATAGTAACCGCGCTGGTAGTGCAGACCGCTATACGCCTGGGCGGTTGGGCCACTAAAACCGAGCGCTACGACGAACGCCGCTCCCAGAAGCGCCGCGCCAAAAAGCACGCGCATTCGGGACATACGGCCGGACAACACAGTAGGAAGATGCGCCAAAATTGTACCCCTCTCGAGACTCCCGCGGGAGTCTACTCGCGGCTGCGTTACCGCGATTGTTAAGCCCTCCTAGAAAACACGCGCGAGCGACGCGCGGTCTTCTCAGCGACGACAGATTCCATTTCGCTGTCGTCTAGTGTCCAAAGTCAGAGATGCGCCTTTTCGAAGGCACGAAGTTGAATATACACAAGGCGTTGAAGTGGGGACAAATTGGACCCCGTCAGCAGTACTATCGGGTTCGGTATTATGTATCAACCAGGGGCAAAGTGGGATAGAATCAGTTGTACATATCTACCGTATGCGTAGACAGGCGCTGCCCAAAGCGATAGACTTGCAGCCACACGTGTGCTAGATGCCCCACCAGGAAGATGGCCTGCCACGGCCATGCGATGAGAAAGGGTCTCGGGCGCTCATGGGTACACGGCGGTAGATCGAGAGCGTTCGTCATTGATTCTGGTGTTCGTGACTGGCCTCTCGATACGTCGTTACAGTAGAGACAACGTGAAAACGAGTGAGAACATAGATCATATGCAGCCTGTTCTGGCACAATTTACGCGATAGGTGTACATAAGATACAGAACATGGCTTCCAAAACAGCCCACGAGCATCGAGCGGACTGGCAGGGAACTGAGGAAGAGGCGGACGAGATGACAACGCACCGCGGATGGAACGAGAACAAAGGGCGTGAGCCTGACAATCAGCGCCCTTCACCCCTATATCCCTGGGAAGTCACCAATAGTCAGACCGGCAATCAGGCAGCCAGCCAGCAGTACAGTCAGAATGACGCGCACTACAATGGGCAAAGTGACGGCGCGGGCACGGCACCTACAGCTCCCTATCAGCTACCCAATGAGACGCGATCCAACGGATCGCGGCCGTGGACGCCCGCCAGTGATGGCACCTCGCGTGATGGCACCTCGCGTGATAGCACCTCGCGTGATTTCTCCCATCCGATGCGCAGCCCAGACTCCGCCGATCAACTGATCGCAGGAACACAAACGCCGACCGCGCCACCCATTACAGATGGCGCTGATTTCGACGACGATCTGGAAATGTCTGTCACCGCCCGCATGGCACGCCTCTCGCGTAATCCCGAGTATCTGCAGACGGAGCGTGTGCTGGCGAACCGGCGGCGCGCGCGTGCCCGCCTGAGCGAACTGATGCTGTTCGTCGACGTCGCGCTCTCGCTGATGCTGATTTTTGTGGCCGAGCGTTTCAGCATACCGATCTCGCGCTTCGTGCCGCAGATCGCATTCCTCAAGCCCTCCGATGCCGTTATCTTCGGCGTTGTCGGGCTGTTTGTCTGGCCTATCGTCTTCTCCCTGATGGGACTCTATCGGTCGAGTTGGGTCAATAACGTCTTTGCGCCGATGCGGGCCATTCTGACGGTTGGCATCGCCGGGCTGGCGGTGAGCGGCATTCTCTACTTCCTGGTGCTCGACCGCATGCGCATCTTCTGGCTCACGTTCGTCGTGCTCGACGCGTTGCTGCTCGCGCTGGCGCGTATCGTTCTGCGTCCGCTGGCCCGGTTGAGCGCGCCCCGGCGCCGGATTCTCATCGTCGGCACTGGCCGGCTGGCCATCGATGCCGCGCGTGCCGTCGCCGCCAGGAGCTCGATTGGTCTGCAAATTGTCGGCGTTGTTGGGCCGCAGCGCGAATATCATCACGAGCCCGATGCGCCCGGCGACTGGCAGGAGGCACTCTATCGCCGCTGGGCAAGCTGGCGGCTGGGCAGCTTGCGCGATGCGCCGTTGGTCGTGCGCGAGAAACAGGTTGACCTGGTGCTGGTGGCGCTCTCGCCCCGCGAGCGGTACGAGGCAAGCTGGGTCATCAGCAGCCTGGCGAATCTGCCAGTGCAGATTTATGTGCTACCAGATGTGGTGACAGAAACTGCCAAAACCGAGGCAGACGAGATCGATGGCATTCCAGTCATTGGCCTGACTGAGTCGGCCATTACAGGCTGGAATGCCCGCATCAAGCGGCTGATGGATCTGGCGATCTGCGTGCCGATGCTGGTGCTGCTCTCCCCGGTGATGCTCCTTATCGCGCTGCTCGTGCGCATGGATTCTCCCGGTCCGGCGCTCTTCAGGCAGGAACGCATCGGCCAGCACAATCGCCGCTTCATCATGCTGAAGTTCCGCACGATGCGCCTGGACACCGAGCAGCAGATGAAGGAGATGGCCGAGCATACCCCCACCAGCGACCTGGTGCACAAACGCCCCAATAACCCTAATGTCACCCAGCTAGGAGCCATCTTGCGCCGCACCAGCCTGGATGAGTTGCCACAGCTCATCAACATCATCAAAGGTGATATGTCGGTCGTTGGCCCGCGCCCGGAACTGCCATGGATTGTGGAGCGCTACCGCGCCTGGCAGTATCGTCGGCTGCTCGTGCCACAAGGGCTGACCGGATGGTGGCAGGTGAATGGCCGGAGCAATCGTATCCTGCATTTGCACACGCAAGACGACATCTTCTATGTGCGCAACTATTCGCTCCTGCTCGACCTCAAGATTCTGCTGCTGACGATCAAGATCGTGCTAACAGGACGCGGCGCCTTTTAAATAGTCGCTCGCGCTGTGTAGGCGAAGCGCTGGCTCGGCGGCAACCTGCGGCAAATAGCCACCGCGTGTCGTATGCTATGCCTTGAACGCCATGAAGCGGAAACGCGAGCGGCAAGCAAGCTGCATCGCGCTGTTGCCACACCAGCCCCATCAGCGGATGAAGAGGTGAAAGGAGCCGCGCAGATGAGTACGACCAAGGTCAAAAAGCCGGGCGAATCGCCGAAACCGGGTGCGCGTGGCCAGCAGACTCTGCCACCTGTCACCGGCGACTTCTATAGCATTGCCACCACCCTCGACGACGACGATAAGGCGATTCTCGCGCGAGTGCGCGCCTTCATGGAGTCGGAGGTGGCGCCGATCATCAATGACTACTGGAATCGCGCCGCATTCCCCTTCGAGTTGATCCCGAAGATAGCCGCGCTCAATATTGCGGGCATCGCTTACAACGGCTACGGCTGCGCGCACAAATCGACCGTGCTCGATGGCCTGATCGCCGTCGAGATGGCACGGATTGACGCCTCGATCGCTACATTCTTCGGCGTGCATAGTGGCCTGGCGATGGGCAGCATCTACCTCTGTGGCTCTGAGGAACAGAAACAGCAGTGGCTGCCAGCGATGCGGAAGATGGAGAAAATTGGCGCCTTCGGGCTGACAGAACCGGAGGTTGGCTCGGGCGCGGCTGGTGGGCTGATGACCACCGCGCGGCGCGAGGGTGATGCATGGGTGCTGAACGGCCAGAAGAAGTGGATCGGCAACGCCACCTTCGCCGATGTGACCGTCATCTGGGCGCGCGACGAGGCAGACAATCAGGTCAAGGGCTTTCTGGTGGAGAAAGATACACCCGGTTTCGCGCCAGTCAAAATGGAAAACAAGATGGCGCTGCGGGTGGTGCAAAATGCTCTGATTACACTGACAGACTGCCGGGTGTCCGAAGCGAATCGGCTGCAGAATGCGCGCTCGTTCCGTGACACCGCCGCGGTGCTACGGATGACGCGAGCTGGCGTCGCGTGGCAGGCGGTTGGCTGCGCGATGGGCGCCTATGAGCACGCGCTGGCGTACGCGCAGAAACGCATGCAGTTTGGTCGCCCAATTGCCAGTTTCCAGTTGGTGCAGGATCTGCTGGTGGGCATGCTGGGCAACATCACGGCATCACAATGCATGGTGCTGCGCCTCTCGCAGATGCAGGACGCGGGCGTGATGAACGACGAGCACGCCTCACTCGCCAAAGCATTCTGCACGAGCAAGTGCCGCGAGTGTGTCGGTTTCGCGCGCGAGCTGCTGGGCGGCAACGGCATTTTGCTGGAAAACCAGGTGGGCCGATTCGTGGCCGACGCCGAGGCGATCTATTCGTACGAGGGGACCCGCGAGATGAATACGCTCATCGTCGGGCGCGCGATTACTGGCTTCAGCGCGTTTGTGTGACGGCTCGCGTAGCGGGATCAGTTTTTGTCAACTGTGGACCAACGGTTTAGTGTTCGTCCGTCGATCGAACAGGAGCGCATCGTGGCACTGGAAGGGTACACCCTGGCGACCATTGGCGACTTCGTGGGCAAAGAACTTGGCATCTCAAGTTGGGTCACCATCGATCAGCAGCGAATTGACGACTTCGCCGCCTGCACTGGCGACAACCAGTGGATCCATGTGGATGTGGAGCGCGCCAAACGTGAGAGTCCGTTCGGCACGACCATCGCCCACGGCTACCTGACGCTCTCGCTGCTGCCGATCATGCAATACGAGGTTGGAACGCTGCCCGATGGCGTCGTGGCGGGGCTCAACTACGGCTGCGACAAGGTGCGCTTCATCAATCCGGTGAAGGCGGGTTCGCGCATCCGCGACCACATCACGCTCGTCGGCGCGGAGGACAAAGGCGGCGGGCGAGTGCTGGTAACCTCGCGCCATACGGTCGAGATCGAGGGCGAAGACAAGCCCGCGCTGGTTGCCGATACGCTGGCGATGCTGCTGGGCAAGCCGTAGTATCGACTGGCGGCGCAACCGTCTGTATGCAACGGTGCGAATAATGCGCGGAAAGGAGGCGCCAGCCACTCTTCAAGCAGTTATTGCGTGCGTCCAGGTCAGCGACCCCACGGCTGAAGTCGGGGGCTTGTGCGGTACGCCGTCGTAAGCCCCGATGCTGACCAGTCCCCTAGCGCAAACTAGGAGCCGTTTACGAGGAGTGTTCACGTTCGGACCCTGGGGTGGCATCTCAGCTCCAGGCTCTCCAAGTCCGATGTTAAACAGGTTGATGGGGTGTGAAAGCCAGTGCATCGGACAAAGTACCGCTCGTAAACCGGGACGAGGGAACCGTTACCTGCCGATGGGCAACTACCGGCGGAGACTTCTTCGGAGGTTGGGTCATGGCCTATGTGTTCGTACTGGATGCGCAACGGCAACGGCTGCCACCTGTGCATCCAGGTCGTGGGCGTTTTTTGCTACGGAAGGGCTATGCGGCGATCTTCCGTCGCTTCCCCTTCACCATCATTCTCACCGAACCGGCCGAGCAGCAGGAGCCATCGCTCGGTGAGGGCACCGAACATGTCGACATTGTTGAGGGCGCGGAGACGACGGAGCCGTTGCGCTTGAAACTTGATCCTGGCTCCAAAACCACCGGACTGACCATCGTCCACGACACGTCAGGGCAGGTGGTCTTCGCCGCAGAGATCATCCACCGTGGGCAGCAGGTTAAAGAGCGGCTGGATCAACGGCGCGCCTGCCGTCGTTCCCGTCGGCAGTGGCATACCCGCTATCGTCCGTCCCGCTTCCTGAATCGGCGGCGATGGGCTGGCTGGCTGCCGCCGTCGCTGGAGAGCCGGATCCAGAACGTGCTCACTTGGGTCGCGCGGCTCCGTCAGTGCGCGCCCGTTGGTGCCATCGCCCTCGAGTTGGTGAAATTCGATACCCAGCTGCTCGCCAATCCGGCGATCAGTGGGGTGGAGTATCAACAGGGAACACTGGCCGGGTATGAGATCCGGGAGTATCTGTTGGAGAAATGGGGCCGAAAGTGCGCCTACTGTGGGCGTGCCACCGTGCCCCTGGAGGTCGAACATATGACCCCCAGAGGCCGCCATGGCTCAAACGCCGTTTGGAACCTGACGTTGGCTTGTAAACCCTGTAATCTTTGCAAAGGGAACCAGACCGCCGCCGAGTTTGGCTTCCCGGAGCTGGAGGCAAAAGGCAAACAACCGTTCCGGGATGCGGCGGCAGTGAATACGACCCGCTGGGCGCTCTTTCACCGGCTCCAGGCGTTGGGGCTCCCGGTGGAAACTGGGACAGGCGGGCGCACGAAGTGGAACCGGACGGTGCGTGGCCTGCCCAAAACCCATTGGTTGGATGCAGCCTGTGTGGGCGCGAGCACACCGCACGTGCTGCGGGTGGCGGGCATCCAACCGCTCATGATCACGGCCACTGGGCGGCATAGCCGCCAGATGCGTCGCACCAACACGCAT
>DAHUXT010000176.1 GCA_027307065.1 Ktedonobacteria bacterium | reverse complement strand
AGCAGCAGTACGAGCACGCCGCCCAGCACCGGGCCGAGCACCTGCGCCGCCGAATAGCTTGCCTGCACGCGCCCATTCGCCGTGACGAGGTCATCCATTTTTACGAGGCTTGGAATCGCCGCAAACTCCGCCGAATTGAAGAAGATGCCAAGCGTCGCATGCACGAACGCCACGCCGTAGATCCATGAGACTGTCAAGTGGTTCAGCGCGAACATGAGTGGAATGGTCGCAATGACCGCGGCTCGTATCAGGTCGGTCAAAATCATCAGCCGCTTGCGGTTGACACGATCGACCCAGGCGCCAATGAGCAGACCGAAGAGCAGGTACGGCAGCATATCCGCCGCAGTCGTGATCGCCAGATTCACCGGTGAGCGCGTCAGTTTGAAGACGAGGAGGGGCAGCGCGAAGAGCGTGAATGACGTGCCCAGATTGGAAGCCGTCTGGCCCACGAAGAATAGCCAGAAGTCGGAGGCGCTCCGCGTCCTCAGCGGACCAGTTTCTGTATCGCTCGTCTCGTATGTCACGATATACCCTCTTCGCAGTCACCTGTTCGCCGCCCATAATAGGCAGCCCTCGATGCGCGGACGCTTTGCGGAGGCAGCATTACCCACTCTGGAGAAGATACCACGGTGCAACCTTCATGTGGCCTCAGATTTCTTGCTCGCCGCAATGCGAGAATCGGCGAAGAGGAATCGTTGATTGACCGGTGTTTGGAGCGCGGTCAGACATGGGCCAGACACGAGGATACCGTAGGCTGCGCAAGGGAAGTGGGGAATTCAAGAACGTGGGCACGGCTCGACTCGACAGCGCACGGCGGCGGTCACTCAAGTGATTCGCAAGAGATTCATCACATGCATCGCTCGAAACACACGATTGCCATGTTCAGCTCGCCGATTGCAGTTTGTGTTCCGCCCGACGAACGGCTTGCGCAAGTTCATCGACGTCAAAGGGTTTCGCGATGACGTGCACGGACATCGCGCTGATAGCCTCGCCGCAGGCCTCGACAATCGCCTGTGTGCTGCCTGACATGAGAATGAAGATATGTCGTTTACGCAGCGATCCGTCGTTCACCCAAAGATTGAGGATATCGCCGCCGCTGAGTCCTGGCAGCCAGAAGTCCAGCAACACCACCATCGGCGCATCGCTCGCCTCCAGCAGCGCACGCCCATCGGAGCCATTGTCGGCGCTTATCACCTCATACCCAGCCTCGGCGAGCAGAAAGCACAGCGTCTCACGCGTTGCCGAATCGTCCTCAATCACACAGACTTTAGCTACCGACATGCTATTCTGCCTCACAATCGCCTGATTGTTAGCTCGTTTGCTCGTGCGGTCTTGCCTGTCTATTGCCTCCTCGGTCTCATCACATGCCAATTTTTGCCAGTGCGGTTAGGCACCTTCGATGGTAGCCCTACTACGAGCCATCGAGACCGTCCGAGCTAGACCCATTATCCCGAAGCACAGTTATCGAGTGTTCTTCTCGGCAATACCTTGAATCGCTGTCTTTGCAAATGACGTGCCAGTCACAAGCCGCCTGCGCTCGGCGATGCGCACACGCGTGGCCGGAGATGACAGCGACGGCGCGCCACATGCGCGTTTACACGGTTCGCGCGCTCAGTTGTCGAGTTGTGCGAAGCCTGAAAAGCACTGACGTCACGGCTTGATCGCCGCCAGTGATCGGCAAGAGTGCAGCGTCTGATGGCACAGACTATGCAGACTCATGGTATCTTGCGCCATGTTCGCATGGGAACTCGAAAACGGGAACTCGAAGGTAGTTCCCACACATGGGAGAACTCTGGAGACACATGGTATATGCCAACAGGGAGACTATGATGACGCAGACGGAATCGATGATGCAACAGACTACGAACGCCAGTGCGCCGCTTCAGATTCAGGAACACATTACCGTACGAGCGCCTGCCCAGCGCGCGTACGAGGTTTGGCATGACTTTACGCGATTTCCCGAGTTCATGAGCAATGTCGAGGAGGTGCGGCCGATTGCGGGCAATCGCTATCATTGGGTCGCTCGTGTATTTGGCACCAAGCAGGAGTGGGACGCTGAAGTCACGGAGTCGACGCCGAACGAGCGGATTGCCTGGCGCAGCGTCAGTGGCGCCCCAAATGCTGGTACGGTGAGCATGCAGGAACGAGAACCAGGAATCACCGATGTGCAGGTCACGTTGGAGTACAGCCCACCTGCGGGTGAAGTCGGCAAAACGCTGGACAAACTGACTAAGGCCACGCACCGAGAGGTGAAGGAAGACCTGCGTAATTTCAAGCGCCAGGTAAGTGCGCCGATCAATGAATCGCTGCTGCAGCCAGAGGCAGGCCCAACCGAATTTGGTACTGTGGTCGCGTCACTGGCCGGACCATTGACTGGCGCGGCGATTGGCGGATTGACAGCCTATATGTTGCGCCGTGAGGCGATCGATAGCATCGCCTGGAATCAGCCAGCAAGCTGGGTGAGTGTGCCGGTCGCACAGGCAGCACGTTGGCGAGCGGGCGCATTCCAGAGCCCACTTGCCAGCGCTCAGCCAGTGAGCACACCCGCGGCCATCCTCAGCTGGGGGATGGTAGGCGCCACATTCTCCAGTGTCGCTCTATCGGCCGCGCTACGGCTCGCAAATCGCAGGCGTGATGCGCTTTTCGTCGGACAGTGGGCGCCGACATTCCTTGGATGGAGCCTGCTTGCGCGGCTACAAGGGCATCGCGGTGTACGCCATGACCGCGGCATGAGCGTTGCCAGTTGGAGTGTCCTGGGAGCATCCTTAGGCTCGGTGATTGCATCGGCGTTCCACCATGTGCGCGGCAAGCGCAATGACGGTCTGTTTATCGGCCAATGGGCGCCAACATTGATGATCGGCTCTTCACTGGTGCGGCTGCTCAATCGGTAAGCGCGCACAATCGCCGAAGCTGTTGTAACTGTATCGAAGCTCTGAATCCAGGCCAGCGCCTCATCAATTCCTCTAGTGCTGGCCTGGAGGTCAAATGCCGACCACCCCTGCGGGCATCCCTTTTCGCCTTCTCGCCGCACCACATCGAGACACAATCGAGAAGTTGGCACGGATTATGTAACACATGTATTCCAGCAGTTAGACTGCGACGTCTTTTTTTGGATTGCGTCAGGCACGGAACGCATCCCGGCAGGTGATTCTTGAGTCCCTTTGAGGAGGGAACCAGACGAAGGGGCCGACTCCTTGTCGACGAGGGGAGCGACGAGATGGCAGAGATGGCGCGGAAGGGTCGCCGAGCACGCGTACCCGCACATTCTGGCGAGCCGCCGTCGCAGGTGACGCATTTGGCGGCGATATTGGAACCGCATCCTGCGCCTCCCATGCAGGCATCGCCCCGGCCACGCCCGCGCATACATGGCGTCCTGGATACCGCGAGCGGCTTTTGGGCGAAACTGAACAACGACTGGATCTTCAATCTTGCAGGGCTGCTCGCGTATAACTTCCTGATGGCGCTATTCCCACTGCTCTTGCTGCTCTTATCGGCCTGCGGTGTCCTCTTAAATCTGCTGTCGCCGACCGCGAATATGCAACTTCAGCGCGCGATGGCAGACGCCTTGCCAGGCAATACTGGCACCATCCTCCTTCAGGCCGTAAGCACACACTTGAAAAAGAGCGTAGGGCTCCTGCTCGTCGTTGGGTTGGTTGTAGCATGTATCGCGGGCTCACGCTTGTTTGTCACACTGGAAGGCTGCTTCGGCATCATATTCCGATTACGAGGACGCGACCCCGTTCGTCAGAATCGTATGGCCTTCGGGATGCTGGCGCTCTATCTCGTGGTTGTACCCATTGTCGTGCTCATCTCAATTCTGCCAAACAGTCTCGCAACGTTAGTCGATCCACACAGCCAGAGCCTGTTAGGCGTGGTTCTCTCGGACGGCGCGCGCCTGCTCATCTGGTTCGCCGCGGCGCTTCTCTTCTTCGGAGTGACGTACGCATTGGTGCCTCATCGTCACCAGAGTTGGCGCACGTGGCGAGCTAACTGGAAGGGTACTATCGTGGCGTCGGTGTTGCTCGTGTTGTACGAGGGGCTTTTCCGCATCTATCAAGCGTATCTGTTGCACGCCGACAACTACGGCACAATCGCAGCGTTTGCCGTCGTAATCTTGCTCTTTCTTTATTACCTGGCATTAATCCTCCTCTTAGGAGCTGAAATCAATTCGTGGGCGGCGGGCCAGCGAGCAACTGCTGCTGACTTGCCAGGGCTTCTCCATGCGGTCCAGGTACACCATACACTACGTGGCGCTGCCGGTCCAACAGCAGGGCTACCGGGGGAAGAGATGCAGCGTCATAGCCGCTCCCGGCTCGTACGCTATGCTGAAGCGGTGTTGCGCCGGGCCAGCAATGGACGTCGCTTGAGCCTCAGACTCCCACGCCATATCAGCCATCATCGCGCACCACGAATGCCGGTACCCTGATCGCCCTTCGCGCTTGCCCTGAACGTTAAAACTGCCTGCCAGTGGCACTCATTCTGCGACGCGCATGCTCAAAGGGCTCGCTCGGTACGCGATAATGTTTATGGGTCATGGGGTATGGCCAGCGAGGCAACATTAACATACCGTTGAGGGAGGCGTATGAAGCGATGCTAACAGCACCAGGTAAAGGGCCCGTCGTTCTGGTCGTGAACCCAGCATCGGAGCACCACGTTGACGTTGCATCGGATCTCTTGAAGCGATTCGGTGTCAGGGTAGGCGAGATTGTGTCGGTCACTCAGGTAGACGCTATGCTCCCGCGCGGTTTCGCATGGCGAAAGCGCAAGTACTCCGCGGTTGTCGCGGCCGGTGGAGACGGCACCATCGGTGCGGCAGTTTCGCAGATTGCGGACAGCGGCCTCCCTCTGGGGATACTGCCATTCGGCACATCGAATGACGTCACGCGTTCTCTTGGAATCCCTCTCGACATCGCCTCGGCGTGCGCCACTGTCGCTTCTGGTATCGCGACTGAAGTGGATGTCGGCGTAGTGCGTCCGGCACGAATGTCGCCTGATTTTGGCGACGACCTTCGCGAGCGAGGCCGCGCGATTGCTCAGCACATCCTGCCTCCTGGACGATTGCGAATGGCAATCGCTGGCCACGAGAGTCGGTTCATTCATGCCGTGACCCTGGGTCTCAATGTCGAGTTCGCGCGGCTCGCAACCGACGTCGCGCGCCGTCGGCGCTGGGGTCCATTTACCTATGCGACCGCCAGCATCCAGGCTATCAGCAAACTGCGCGCGATTCCTGTCACGCTGCGTCTGTTCGGATCCGCGACGGTGAATCAGGCAGGCGCGCGTACCTCTGAGCTGAGCGATCATAGCCGGATCGGTCACGGGCGACGAGATGAACACATCATCACCTATCAGGCAGTGCAGGTCGCGGTCGTCAACACACCTGTCTTCGGAGGTGTTCTCAACTTGCGCCTTCCGGGCGCGAATCCGCGAGATCGGTTGCTCGATGTCGTGGTGATCGAGGCGCTGGAGCCGCGGCAGTTGCGCGAGACAGTTGAAGGTCTGGTAACCGCGCTTAGCACAATGGCCGAATCGGCGTTCCCCACGCCATACACCCAACCACTTGCCGAGGCAAAGGCGACAGCCGCGACAGAATCGGCCGCAGACTCACTTCTCCTGACCGAGGAAGCCGCGCTGTTCGCATTTCCCGGCGTGCATCACTTCCAGGCACGCAGCATTCGCATTGAAACACTGGCAGACACGGAGATGACGCTGGATGGCGAAATCGTTGCCCGCACTCCGGCGGAGCTACGAGTCGCGCGCGATTCGCTTCGGGTGCTGCTGCCTACCGAGGCACATCGACGGCTACTGGAAACGCATGTCTCGGCGGATGAGATCGCTCGTTCACCATAAGCGGCTGATGCCAACGTACGATCATGAGAAACGGCCTCCGACCGCCACACGTCACGGTGCCTGGACTACCGGCGGATCCTGGACTCTCGCCTGGGGCATTGCGTCGTTGAGGGCGCGGCACACTACTTGCGCTCATTTTCTCCGATGGAAGCTGCGTGCAAACCGCCGCAAGGACCTTTTCGCGAGGCCGTACATGAATACTAAGCCCGGCTGGGATGTTGTCGTTGCCGGATGTATGGTGGAGCGTCGATGGTCAATAATCCGTCGATCGGTGTAGGTGAAGGAGATTCGCTGTGGCCTTCAGGCAGCGGCGCACGTCTCCACAGACAACGGCCCCAACAAATTTGGTACGACAAGGAGGAGAAGTTCAACCATGGCAGGTCATAATCGACGCTGGATGCTTCTGCTTCCGGCAATTGCGCTGGTGGTCGTCTGCCTCCTTGGTTGCCGGGCGCCCAGCCGTGGAGATGCCGCGTATACAGGCGACTTCGCCCTGCCTACGCCAGCAGCGCGCTCGGCGAAATCCATGCCAGCATTTCCACCATTCACGGTGGGCGCTTGGCCGTCGAACTCATCGCCGAGCACCAGCGATAGCATTATCATCTACGTCATCTGCCGCATACAAAATGCCACGGCGAGCATGGCCAGCACGCCTGCCGCGGGAGTCCAGGTGCAGGTGCGTATCGCCTACCCAATCAACCACTCCTATATTGGGACGACGCAACAAGATGGTGTCGCGCGCGTAGCTGTCGCATTTTCTAATGCGAAGCCTGGGCTGCCTGTTCTGGTGGACGTCATGACGACCTGGCAAGGGACGAGATATCAGAGCCAAACATCCTTCACACCAGCGCCATTGAGTTCGCCATCGCGCACATTTGGCGGTGGGTCATCACATCCCAGACATCGGCATAAGCCAAAGGCAACCCCAACGCCATCTCCCGCGCCGCCAGCGAACATAACTCCGACGCCTAATGCAACACCTCAGCCGACCGCTACGCCGTAACTCTTCGAGGGACGACATACCATACGCCCAACTCAGGCGTATAGAGGTAAGACCGCAAGTGCGTGGCATGGGAGTACATGAGCGCGCTAGCCACAGTCGCCTTTTCCACGCATATGATGCGTGATGAGCGTCCACCCACTCTGATCTTGCTCACTGGGCACTGTATGGTAGATTGTGGGTAGCGGTACCGGTGAACTGGACGCGATCATCGCCCGCTCACGCCGCCGACATGCCGTGGACACACCGGCTACGTTCGATGAAGGCAGCGGTGACGCCCATTGAGAAGGAGGCACGCGATGCAACCAGCGCAAGTAGCGGAGTACCCCGTACAGTTCTCGGTTGACTATCCTGATCGGCCCCTCGACCGCGTAACTACATTCTTTCGGCTGATTGTGGCTATCCCAATCCTGATCGTACTGGGCGCCGTAGAGGGCAGCACCTGGCAATGGAGCAGCAATAGTAACACGACAAAGGTCGTCGCGGCCGGGGCCGGTGGGGTGCTTTTTCTTGCCCCATTATTCATGATCGTCGTGCGCCAGAAGTATCCGCGTTGGTGGTTTGACTGGAACCTGGAGTTGTTGCGGTTCAGTAACCGGGTAACCGCCTATATGGCGCTGATGAATGACCGCTATCCCTCCACCGACGAGCAACAGACGGTACATCTCGATTATCCCTACCCAGACGTCCCGCGCGAACTGAATCAATGGCTGCCGTTGGTAAAATGGTTCCTCGCGATCCCACACTATATTGTGCTGGCGTTTTTGGGACTCGCCGCTGTCGTGGTCGTGATCGTCGCCTGGTTTGCCATCCTCTTCACACAGCACTACCCGCGGGAGTTGTTCAATTTTGTGGAGGGGGTACTACGCTGGAGCAACCGTGTAACTGGCTACGCGCTGGTGCTGGTAACCGATCAGTATCCCCCGTTCCGACTGTCTCCATAAGCCTAGTACGATCAGCATGATTTGTGGAGACCGTGATGCGCGAGAATAGCGGCGAGTTGTGCTGCCAATAGGGGCAGCCGATCACATCGTCTGGTTGGCGAGCGCCAACGCGCGGGCATTCGAGCGCATCAGGCGGGCAAGCGCGCCCAGCGTCAGCACATCACACGCCCAGTTCCAGTGGACCGAAACAAAGTCACCGGGATGAACATCCTCGGCAAATCCGCGCCCATCGAGCTGGCGCAATATGCGCACAGGCTGCGGCTCACTGAGCGCCAGCTTCCCATCGGCCAGCACCAGCGCG
>DAHUXT010000175.1 GCA_027307065.1 Ktedonobacteria bacterium | reverse complement strand
GCTTTGGCTCGCATGATTGGCGCATTGCTGCGTATTCCGTTTCAAGCCACCGTGACGCGAGTCTATCGGCGGTTGGGCGAAGCGGGATATACCGACTTGCGCCCGGCACACTTCGCGGTCTTACAGAACGTGCGCCCAGAGGGTCTGCACGTGACCGAACTGGCAGACCTGGCTCAGATGACGAGGCAATCTATGGGCGCTTTGGTAGACTATGTCGAGGAATGCGGGTACGTCGAACGGGTTACCGACCCAGGCGATAGACGCGCCTGGCTCATACGTTTGACGGAGAAGGGACGCGATGTGGAGCACGTTGCCCGGTCAGCGCTCGCGGAACTGGAGTCCGAGTGGGCGGCCGCGCTGGGGGAAGAACGATTCGCGGCACTCTATAGCACATTGAGTGATCTCGTCGCCCTTGTGGACACCAGCGTGGGTGAAGAAAACGATTCGCTTACTCATGATTCATCCCATGCGATTCGTGTGCTGTGACACTTCGTAATGCGAGCCTCGGTCAGTGACACCCGCTCGCCGGGATTGCTGAGGTGATCTGGAAGCGCTACCTGGCACCCTGACTATCCTTCCAGCGCATCCTTGCCCATGAGCGCGTGCAGCGCCGACGGAAGGGCCACTGTGCCATCCGCCATCTGTCCATTCTCCAGCAGCGCCGCCACGGCGCGCCCAAGCGCCAGCGCCGAGCCGTTGAGCGTATGAGGATAGCGCGAGCGCCCCCCGCCGGCTGGACGATAGCGCAGGTTCAGCCCCCGCGCCTGATACGAACCGCAGTCGCTCACCGACGAGATTTCCAGAAAGCGGCCCTCGCCGGGCATCCAGACTTCCAGGTCAACGGTATGCTCGGCGGCAAACGGCAACTCGCCCGCGCACAGCGCCACCACGCGATAGTGCAATCCCAGGCGCCGCAACGTCTCCTCGGCATCGGCAAGCAGTGTATAGAATGCGTCATCCGCCGACTCAGGCGTCGCGATGCGCGCCAATTCCACTTTGTCGAACTGATGCTGGCGGATCAGCCCATGCGCGCGCGTGCCAGCCGATCCAGCCTCGCGGCGAAAGGCAGGCGTCCAGGCGGTGTAGGCCAGCGGTAGCACATGCTCTGGCAGCGTCTCGTCGGCATGGAGCGCGACAAGCTGCACCTCCGCCGTCGGGCTGAGCGCTAGTCCATCCTCAGGCAGTTGATAGAGGTCGTCGGCAAAGTGTGGCAGATGGCCCGTGCCCTGAAGTGTTGCGGCTCGCAGCAGGTGCGGCGGAGCAACCTCGACGTAGCCGCGCTCGGCGTGCAGATCGAGCAGCAGCGTCGCCAGGCTGCGCATGAGACGCGCGCCATCGCCGAGCAGCAGCGGGAAGCGCGGGCCAGCTAGTTTGGTCGCCCGTGGCAGATCGAGGATGCCCAGCCGCGCGCCGAGGAGGTCGTGCCGCTTTGGAGTGAACGCGAACGTTGGCGGAGTTCCCCATCGCCGCAGCTCGACATTCGCCGCGTCACCCTGCCCGTCTGGAACATCGTCTCGTGGCAGATTGGGGATGCGAGCCAGCAATGCGCGTTGCTCGTCTTCGCGCGCCTTGAGACGCGCATGAGCTTTCTTCGCGCCGGTCGCGTGGCCGCCCTTCGCCAGCGCGTCGTGTTCGCCCGCCAGTGTACGCCGTTCGTCGTCGAGTGAGAGCCAGAGATCTAGCGCGGCAAGCGTTGCAGTCGCTGACCGTCGCCGCTGCAACCCCTGACGCACACGGTCGGGATATGACCGCACCAAACGCTCGCTCAACATGGCGATCCCCTGGCAGCGACGGCACGTTGCTCCCTCGCGCCTCCGCAAGACTTACTTGCCCGGCAGCAATATCAGAAGCTCCTGATTGTCCTTCGCGACAGCCGACGCGGTGAAGCGCATCGCCTGGTAGCGATTCTGATCCCACAGCGGCACCAGATCACTATAGTGCGCCGAGAACGGCTGGCCCGACTCGCCTGTGGTCGTCACCCAGAGCGAGTTGTCAAAGTTCGAGAGATCAATGATCTGGCGCATCGATGGCACTGCGTGCTGCGCGTAATCCGCCGGGTCGCTGGAGAATGCGCCGCTGCCGCCGACATTCACCGTCGTGCTATCGCCGGGACGCGCAACCGGCGCGATGTCGAAGATCCGGTCGAGCGGCTGCACGCTCGCCAATGGATGCTTGAAGTGCGCGGTATGCAACGCGCCCCACTGCCAGCGACTGGTATCTTTGCCGAACTGTGCGCGCAGCGTCCGCATCGTGTCGGCCAGCGCTTTGCCGATGGCAGCGTCGCGAGACTGTGCGTTGGCAAAGAGCGGCTGTGGGTTGCTGAGTCTGTTGATCAACGTCGTGAAACGGCAGCTTGAGGTGGAATTGGACTGAAAGATCGCGTAGAGGTCCTTGCCCAGTTTTGGCTCGACACTCTCGCGGAACAACGTCCCAGCGGCAACCTCGTACACCGCCGCCGCCGTGCTGGAGCGCGTCATCGTAAAGTCCCAGTTCTTCAGCAGTCCGGCCGCCTGCGCCGCATCACCACCGGCTGCCTGGCCCGCCTGAATGAGCGCGGGTACGAGCAGGCTGGCGGGAATCGAGTAGACATCGGCCTGAATCGCCTCCATGTCGGCGATACTCAGCTTGGATTTGCCCGTCAGCAGATTGACGATGCGGCGTGCGCGATACCCACAGTCCCAGTCGTTGGTGACGTAGACGGGATAGTCATTTGGCACAATCTGGTTGTTGGCCGTCGCGATGAGGTGTGTGTTGGGATTGTAGAGCGTCGGCATCTCATTCTGCGCGACATATCCCTCCCATTCATGGGTCGATGTCATGCCAGCGACCGGCAGCAACCCGTTTTCCGCTGAGCGAATGGGCAGCACGCCCGACATCCGGTAGCCGATGTTGCCATAGACGTCGGCGTAGACGAAGTTCTGGCTGATCGAAATGTTTGAGAGCGCGTCGAGAAATTCGCTCCAATTGCGCGCAAAGTCCAATTGGAAGAAGCCGCGGAAGCTATACGTCTGCTGCAGCGCCGTCCACTTGAGCGCGACCGGCGAGTATTTCTTCAAATCGTCCAGGCCGCTATTGATGATTGGCCCGTGAATCGTGCTGTTGATGGTGATGGTTTTGCTGCCGCCGCCGCGAATGTGGATGACCTGCTGACGCGAGTCCATCTGCTCCCAGGAGCGATCGTAGAGATATTGGCCAGGATGGTTCACCGGATCGAGCGTCTCGATGTAGAGATCGGAATTGTCCGCATCGACGTTCGTCACGCCCCAGGCGATGTAGTCGTTGTGACCGATGACGATACCTGGCTCCCCAGGAAACGTGAAGCCAATCGCATCCAGGCCGCCACCGCGCAATGCGACCTCATACCAGACCGAGGGCATGCGGATGCCGAGATGCGGGTCGTTAGCAAGAAGCGGTTTGCCCGTGACCGTATGGGTTCCATCTACTACCCAATCGTTGCTGCCAAGCGCGTCGCGCACATTGCCCAGCAACTCGCGCAGGTAAGCCGTTCCTCTGAGCAGATTGGGCGAGAGCGCCTGTGTCTTCTCGACTGGATCGCGCGTCGCAGGTTTGCTGCTGCCACCGCTCTCACCCAGCGGCGCGGCGGTATCCCGGCTGACGAAGAGGGTCGGATTAGTCGCCGGGTACTGCGGGAAGAGCGCCGCTGTCAGATCGGTCCCCGCTTTGTCGTCGATCATGGCGCGGGTATATTTGTCGCTCCAGGTGTTGTCGAGCGAGAGCGCCACCACGCGCCCATAGGCAAGGCTATCCAGCGGTGTCCAGGGGAGCGGCGTGATACCGAGAACGGTGAACTCCAGCGGCAAATTATTCTGGTGGCTATCCAGAAACGCGTTGACGCCATCAGAATAGGCCGTGAGCATTTCTAGCGTGCGCGCATCGAGATTCGCCTCCTCGAAACGCGCCGCGCCATAGAGATCGAGCGTGCGAAGCAAAATGTCGGTATCGAGGATGCTGTTATTCTCCCCCGCGCCGAACATCTCGGCCAGGCGCCCCTGCGCGATCCTCCGATTGAACTCCATTTGGAAGAGTCGATCCTGGGCGGTGACGTAGCCCTCAGCGAACGAGAGGTCGTGAACATCGTCGCCTGTAATGTGCGGCACTCCCCAGGTGTCACGCACCACCGACACCCTGCTATGCAGCCCCTTGATGGTCAGTGTACCCGTCGTCTGCGGCAGTGTCCGGTTGACATACCAGATCGATGTCGTCGCCGCGAGCGTCGCCAGCAACGTCACACCAATCACCGTGCCGAGCAGCACACGAAACACCATGCGACCAACCGAGCGTTTACGTCGCATGACCGGCCTGAGACGAGCGTTGCGGACAGATGGGTCAGCCGGGGACGTTGAAGTCATATGCACTATCATTTCACTACAGGGCAGCGTGGCGACCTCGTACCATCCGTTTGAGGGCACGTGCCGCCAGTCTAGCAGCCTGAGGCGCACCTCGGCAAGTAGGCAGATGCCGTGCCGCTGAAATGTCGCTGAGATACCCTGGCGAAAAGTATCTTCGCTGGTATATATTCGATATATCGCGATACGTCCAAAGTCCTGCCAAAGAGATGACCATCGTCACATTACTTTGGCGCTCAGCAGACGTATACTCATCAACGAGAACAGATGCATAGTCCAGGGGCCAGGACGCCAGCGCCAGGCCCAAGGAGCGGAGAGCATGGCAAACACACCGGACCAACCGCAGATGAGCGATGACGAGCGCGCCGACCTGATGGCGATGATCGCCGCGGGGCGCGATCTTTCGCCGGAGATGGATACATCGCTGATCGATTCGTATGCCGAGCGGCGCGCTGCGGAGAAACAGGCACGAGACAAAGTACAGGGCAATGCCGTCGTCGCACAGCAGCCTTCGCCGGTCGTCGCCAGTGGCGGCCAGCATCCAGCGGTCGCGATTACCGGGATCGTTGCGACGGTGGCCATTTTCGTCGCAATTATGGTGTTTACCCAGGGGCACGGTTGGTGGCTCATCTTCCCGCTCTTCGGTATCTGTGGCGGCTGGTGGGGCAGGAACGACCGCTATCGCGTTCGGGATGCCCGCCGCGCAGAACGGTATCAGATGCGCGCTGACTACTATCGCGCACGCATGGGCTATCCACGCGACGAAGCGGCACAGCGCCTGCCGGAGTCCGCTGGCAGCGATTCGGGGCCACTACCGCCGCCCATCGGCGTGCCAGCGCAGACGCCGCCCGCCACCCGTACAAGCACACCCGCCATTTCTACGCCAGCCGATCAGCCACCGATAAACCCGGCAGGGTAGACGCCCGCAGGCGCAGCTAGCCCGTGACGAGCGCCTGAACCGCGGGGTTGAAGGTCGCGGCGGTAATCTGGCCGGGAAAGCGTTTGACGACGACGCCGGAACGGTCGATCAGGAGCGTCTGCGGCAGCCCAAGGCGCGGCGGCTCCGTGGCGAACCGGCGCCGCTGACTCTCGGCGGCCATGTCGTCGCGACTGATACAACGATCCCCGAACGGATGGACTACCTCAGCCTACTGCGGTGCGGTTAGACGGCACTCTAACGGCACTTTCCGCTTTTTCGTCTCATCCCATTTTGCCGAAGTGGTGGTCACGGCATGGGCGGTTTCCACCGCGCCTGCGGGCCACGCGGCACTCTGCCACGAAACATGCCCTACGCAGGTGCCTGCTTGCCGCCCCATCAAGGGATAACACGAAGCACGACGAACGGAGTATCATCCCCACATTATTCCGCCACCATTTGACAGCACGCCAATCACTGACTATTATATCCATGGCAGATATATCCACCATGGAGCATGGCAACACTACAATGGAGAGAGACGAATGAGTCAAGACCAGCCACCTGAGGCGCTCTTGCCGCTCACACCTGCGGTTTTCCATATCCTGCTCGCGCTCTCCACAGCTGAGCGACACGGCTATGGGATCATGCAGGAAATCGCGGCGACGACCGGAAACCAGATGCGCATCGGTCCCGGCACGCTCTATCGCTCCATCAAACAGCTCCTGTCGGCGGGCATGATCACCGAGGCGAACGAGCGCCCTGATCCGGAGATGGATGACGAGCGCCGCCGCTACTACCGGCTAACCCAGCACGGCCGCAAGGTGGCCCAGGCCGAGGCGCTGCGACTGGCGCGGCTGGTGCGCGCAGCAGAGGCGCGGCGATTACTACCAGGCACCTCCAGCGAGCCGGGAATGGATGGGACGCTTTGAACGCGACACAGACAAATGGCTCCCGGTCATCCTGGGCGCTGCGGTTCTCAGTTGCGCTGTATGGCCGGCTGCTAGTCATGTACCCCCGGTCGTTCCGGCGGGAATACGGCACGCAGATGCTCCAGGTCTTCCGCGACTGTAGCCGCGAGGCGGCGCGCACCCGTGGCCCGGTAGGCCTCTGCCGCTACTGGCTGGTCGCGACAAGCGATCTTATCGTGAGCGCGCTCGCTGAGCACCGTCAGGAGGAGATGCATATGACACGCTCCCGCTGGATTTCGCTTGGCAGTCTGTCAGCAGCCCTCGGCGGAGGCATCGCGGTTCTCTTTGCGACAATACAGATCCTCATGTCCATCGCGCAGCTCCTCGACGAGCAGTCAGGTATTGGTCTGGCGCTCTTCCCGGCGCATCTCGCCTTCTGGGCAGCGCCCGCGCTCTGGGTGCTCTACATACTGGCACTAGTGGGATTACAGGCTCACGGCGCCGACCAGATGCGCATCCTCGGTTGGGTGGGCATCACTTTCGCCATCCTCGGCGGGGTCATCGCGGGGCTGGGCAACGGAGTAACTTCAACGGTGCTTTATTCCCAGGCCAACAGCTGCGTCAGCCTGTTGGATTGCAATTTCTACGACCCCGGCGGCTACATGATGATGGGGTATATGGTGGGGCTGCTCGGATCGGCGCTTTTTGCCATCGGCATGGTGCTCTACGGCATCGTGGCACTGCGGCGGCGGTTCCTCGCCTGGGGCAACTGGATTCCGCTTGTGCTGGGTTTGACGCCACTCCTGCTCATTGCTGCCAGCGTCATCGCGGCGATTGCCAGCGGTGGCACCGACTATGCGGGCAGCCAGAAAATCGCAATTGTGCTGGATACTGCGGCGCTTGTCCCTGCTATCTTCTGGGTGCTGCTGGGGCTGGCAATGCGCGGCAACGGCCACGGCCAAGTGGTGATGCCACCAACGTCCCCTGCGCCGGTTGAGCCGATCGTCTCGTAGCCAGCCGCAACCACGCGACGACTCGGCTAGCACGTGACGAGCGCCTGAACCGCGGGGTTGAAGGTTGCGGCGGTAATCTGGCCGGGAAAGCGTTTGACGACGACGCCGGAACGGTCGATCAGGAGCGTCTGCGGCAGCCCGGTGATGCCATAATTGGTCACGATATCGCCAGCGGGATCTGGGCCGCAGGGATACGAGATCCCATGCTGCTTGATGAATGCCTGCCCATCCTTCGCTGGCGTCTGGACCTCGATGCCCAGGAATACCACGCCCTGCGCCGTGTACGTCTTGGCCGCCGCCGAGAGGACAGGAGCCTCGGCCTGGCACGGCTGACACCATGACGCCCAGAAATTGAGCACGACCGGTCGGCCGCGGAGCGCCGCCAGATGAATCCGCTCGCCGGGCGCGCCGTTCCAGACGTTGACGGTGAAGTCGGCCGCGGCATTCGGATTCGTCGCCCGGGCTGGATGGCTCGTGACCACGCTGTTCGCTTGCAGGATGCGCAACACCAGCACCGTCACCAGTATCGCGGGCACGAGCGCGGTGATGACAAAGCCTCGGATGCTCGGCTTGCCATTCGGCGCCACCACCGCCCTGATAGTTTGCAGCATGAGTCCTTCGCCTCGGTGAAGCCAGCCGACGCGCTATCTCCTCCTAATGCCAGAGGTGGTCGATGACCATCGCGGCAAAGAGCAGCGCGAGATAGTAATTCGAGAACCAGAAGAACGCGCGCGCGTCGGCCAGCGTGCGGGTACGTGTCAGTCGTATAGCATAGTAGAGCAGCGTCCCACCAGAGAGCAACGCCGCGGCCAGATAGAACCAACCCAGTGTGCCGATGAAGAACAAGGTTAGTGACCCTAGCAGCAACGCGATCATGTACAGAACGATCTGCTTGCGCGTCTCGGCCTCGCCACGCACCACCGGCAGCATGGGCACACCCGCCCGCTCATAGTCCTTGCGCAACACCAGCGACAACGCCCAAAAATGCGGCGGCGTCCACAAGAAAATGATCAGGAACATGCACAGCGCTGGCAATCCGATGCGCCCCGTGGAGGCGG
>DAHUXT010000174.1 GCA_027307065.1 Ktedonobacteria bacterium | reverse complement strand
GCAAGCATCCGACGGCAAGTTATGCCCTTTTGATACGTTGCTGGTCCGCCTGTTCGCGGCCGCTAGGCCCAGGGGGAATGCGCAGCACTGTGTGAGGATAATCCAGCGCGACGTCCCCCACACGTCTAACGTGCTCGTGAAAAGTATTGGCTGGTATCGCATTGAGCGCAAAATAGCGGGCATCGTCGGACTCGTCGCTATTCGTTAGCGCGCCACCGATCACCTGGCAGCGAAAGACGAAGATGAGGTGATCCTCGGTGGTCCAGCTATATAGTCCGGCCAAGCGCTCGACGACGACCTCCAGTCCCACTTCTTCGCGCACCTCACGCACTACCGCCTGCCAAGGCGCCTCGCCCGACTCCACCGCGCCGCCCGGCAGATTCCAGAAATCGCAGTCGCGGCGATGGCTCAGCAGCACACGCCCATCCGCGTCGAAGATAACCGCCTGGGCTCCCGCTCCAAATCGCATGGATATTTGCCGCTCCCTTCCTGCATATTGTTACTTGACTATCGCGAGATGGCGCGTGCCATGCGTCATCGTACCATTGCCGCCGCGCAGGCAATCTGATATACTATCCCGGTGCTGTGCGCGCAACGCATCAGATTGTAGAGGCGCGCAGCCTGCCATTTGCTCGTATTTTTGCCAGAGCTTTCCGGCCTATCGGCCGCATCGCAGGAGGAACTGTCTACTATGCCGAATCTTCGCTCGGCCAAGAAGCGCATGCGCATCGAAGTGACGCGCCGCGCCCGCAACGCCGCGGTGAAATCTACTGTGCGCACGTACGTCACCAAAGCGCGCAACGCCATTGCCAGCGACGCCGATGCCCCTGAGACGGAAGAGGCGATCCGCGCGGCGATCAGCAATCTCGACCGCGCCGTTCGCAAGGGCGTACTCCACCGCAACAACGCCGCCCGCCGCAAGTCGCGCCTGATGGCCCGGCTCAATAAGCTCCAGGCCGCCAAAGCCTAATCGCTTACCGCCGCTCTCTCGCTCTCCACTGCGCTGTGCTCGGGCAAAACAGTTCGCATACGGGGTCCGTTCTTCGCGGACTCCGTTTTGTCGTGTTCGGCGGCGTCTGGAAGAAACCTCTGACCCGTTTCCGCAACCACAGACCGCTCTCGCCCGCTCTATAATAAAGCAATACTGATGTGACGAAAATGTGGCATACATACTGCATCATGATAGACCGATGCTTTTTCCGGCGGTGTGCTATACCGCGTGCCGAAAGGACTGCTGGATGGAGAAGTACAAGCCGTATATCATCATCGGCGCAATCGTGGTCACTGCCCTCATCATCGCCTTCGTCGTGTTTGCTACCATTCTTAGTTGGTGGCCGGTGGTGGTCGATATCGTGCTGGTGCTCACCGCGCTGCTCAGCCTGATCATGCTCGGCGCGCTGACCTTCGCGACTATTGTGCTGATCCGCACCATCCAGGGCACTCGCGACGAGATCATGCCGGTGCTCGATTCGCTCAAGGCCACCACGAACACCGTCCAGGCGACGGCGAAGGCCGCCAGCGCGTTTGGGGTCGCGCCGAGCGTGCGCACCGCCAGCTTTGTCGTCGGCGCGGGCGAGATCGCCTCGACCATTCTTGGCCGTGGCCGACCGCGCAAACGGTCCGAGAAGCGACAGCAGCGGCGCAAGGAGATCGAGCGCGAGATGGCCGCGGAAGGAATCTCTGATGATAATCGCTGAGCCGCTCTGGCTGCACACACTGGGGCAAATCGCCGGGACGATGCTCCTGCTGGAACTCTGTCTCGTGCTGCTGCTCGTCTGCGTCATCATGGCAGCGCTCGCCTATGGAAGTTGGTGGCTGCACCATAACGTCATCCCCATACTCGACCAGTATGGTGGCAAGGCGCAGCACTACATGGGTGTCGCCATTCAGGGAAGCGACCGTGTGGTCGGCGGCGTCGCCGAGTTCCACGGCAGGTGGGAGGCCATCACCACGGGCGCGCGTGTCATGATCTTCGGCACCCGTGGCGCAAAGCGTCCGGTGCTCCCAGCGAGCGCGAATGGTGCTGCTCCAACGCTAGAGTCTGAGAGCGTCCGCAAGGATGTCGCGTCGGCGCCCGTAGCGCCTGACCTGCCTGGTGGATCGACGCTGACCGCTGCCGCGCAACCCTCGGAAACACCTGAGCAGATGGGCCTCAACGGGCATGCTGACTAGCTTCGTCGAGCGTCTCCGGT
Organism: Ktedonobacteria bacterium; assembly: GCA_027307065.1. Classification (GTDB taxonomy): domain Bacteria; phylum Chloroflexota; class Ktedonobacteria; order Ktedonobacterales; family JADMIN01; genus DAHUXT01. The sequence continues at coordinate 6,169 of DAHUXT010000174.1, read as the reverse complement.
CACTGAGCCGCAACGCCCAACTCTATCTCATCTCGAACTCGATACAGGCCGTCACCGCGGGCGCGCTGGCGGTCATCTATACCCTGTACCTGTCGGCGTTGGGCTACAATACCAGCTTTATCGGTCTGGTGCTGCTGGTCGCCACTATCGGCGGCGGGGTTGGCATCGTGCCCTCACAACCGCTGGTGAATCGGTTTGGCTGGCGCACCATGCTCATCTGGTCCGACATGATTGGCGGCATTGCCATCTTCCTCCAGTTGACCGTGCCCACGCCACTGGTGCTGCTGCTGACGTCAGTCGCCATCGGCGCGTCGGTCGCCATCGTGCTTGTCATCAATGCGCCGCTGCTAGCCGCCAACAGCACGCCCGAAGATCGCACCAGGCTCTTCGGCCTCAACAACGCGCTCCAGTTTCTCGCCTCGATTCTTGGGAGTCTGCTCGGCGGCGTGCTGCCAGGATTCTTCACCAGCAACGCCGTTCGCGGATCGGGGCTGCTCCGCGCGCTCGCGCCCATGCTTGCCCACGGCGGCCAGGCGCGCAGCTTTCAATTGGCGCTCTTGTTGGTCGGAGCGCTGGCGGTTCCCTCGATCATTCCTGTCTTCCTCATGCGGGAGCAGCCACATGGCAGCGCCAGCGCAGACGTTGCAGTGAAGACCGCGTACCCCTGGCGGCAGCGGCTGGATGTGTGGCGCACCAAACTGCGCGTCGGGCTACGGGGTGTCATCGGACGATTCAGCCTATTTCAGGCACTGCTGGGCTTCGGCGCGGGCCTCTGGTTCCCCTATTTCAACATCTATCTGGTGCGACATCTGGGCGCGACGCCGTTCTTCTATGGCGTGTTGACGGCCAGCGCAACCGTGCTGCTGGCGGTGGCATCGCTGGTCGCCGCGCCGCTGGCTGACCGCTTTGGCAAAGTGCCGACGATCGTCGTCGCTCATCTCTGCGCGCTGCCATTTCTGGTGCTGATGGGGGCGATTCCGGTGCTGGCGATCGTGAGTGCGGCCTACTTGATTCGCAGCACACTCGCCAACATTTCCGGCCCGCCGCTCCAGTCGTTTCTGATGGGCGCCGTGCCCGAACGCGAACGGGTCATCGCCAACGGCGTCTATAACGTGAGCTGGCAGATCGCCTGGGCGCTCGGGGCGGGCGCGGGTGGCTTGATCGTCACGCCGTTCGGCTACCAGGCGCCGATGCTGCTGGCGGTGCCGTGGTACGGCGCTGCGGCGCTGATCTTCACCTGGTTCTTCTGGCGCCAGCGGCACACGCTTGAGACGTTCGACAAGGGCAAGACACCATTACCGTTGGATACACCCCTGCCAGAGAGCGAGTTTGCTTCCAACGAATGAGACGGCGAATGACGCCTGGTTGAGGCGCCGCTGCTTCCTGTTGGCCGCTAGAACTCCCCGCATGCTATACTGCCGCTAGCAAGCGTCATCTGAGCACGCCAAGGAGAAACAGATGTCCTACGGATTCCCCTTCCACTGGTATGAGCTCATCCCACTCTTATTTGTGCTGATTCCAGTGCTCGTCGGCTTCCTCTGGATACGGCCCGATGCCAACACCCGTGGACAGCCTGGCCTGCTCTGGGCGCTGCTCACGCTGCCACTCAACTGGATTGCCGTGCTGGCGTATCTGGTCGTCCGCGCGCTCACGGCGCCAGTTCCCCATCAGTAAACACACCGATGCGCCCGCCGATACTCCGGCACGTCGTCCAGTAGCCGCTCAGGAGATCGTACCGCGTGGATGCCGAAACATCGTCGACCGCCACCGCAGCGGAAACGCTGACGTTTCCGGCGGAGTTTCGCTGGGGTGTGGCCACCGCCTCCTATCAGTACGAGGGTGACTGCGAAAATAGCCAGTGGCGCGCCTGGGAACAGGCTGGACATATCAAGAGCGGCGATGTCGCCGGGATCGCCTGCGACTGGTGGCGTCATGCCGAGCGCGACTTCGACCTCGCCCAGCAGCTTGGGCTCAACGCGCTACGTCTCTCGGTGGAATGGAGCCGATTGGAGCCGCGCCCCGGCGAGTGGGATGAAACCGCCTTCGCCCGCTACCGCGAGATGCTTCAGGGACTACGTGCGCGCGGCATCGAGCCGATGGTCACGCTGCATCACTTCAGCGATCCGATCTGGTTCGAGGAGCGTGGCGGATTTCTCGCGCCCAGCGCCATCGATGTCTTTGCGCGCTTCGTGGGCCGCGTCATCGAGGAGCTAGGGGACCACTGCGACCTCTGGTGCACCATCAACGAGCCAAATGTGTATAGTGTCGCCGGCTACCTCATTGGCGAATGGCCACCGGGCCACCACGGCGAGGTACGCACCGCCTTTGCAGTGCAAGCGACACTTGCGCGAGCGCATGCCGCCGCGTATGGGGTCATCCACCAGCAGCAGCCCCATGCCCGCGTCGGGTGGGCGCAAAACTACAATATCTTCGCACCAGCGACGAACAGCCCGTTGGACCGTCTGGTCGCTGGCGCGCAGGATGCCGCGTATAACGACTTCTTTCCGCGTGCCGTGCTCACCGGGCGCGCCGTCTTTCCATTCAGCATCTTCGCGGGCGGTCTGCGCGCTGTGCGTGGCACCTGTGATTTCGTCGGCATCAATATCTACTACCGCGAACATGTCTCCTTCGATCTGCGCTACGGTCAGGAGCTATTTGGGCGGCGCTCGCGGCCAGATGGCGCGCCACGCGGCGATACCAGCGCCAATGATTTCTTCGGCGAACTCTATCCGCAGGGCATTCTGGATGTCGCCCGGCGGCTCGCCGTCTTCGGCAAGCCCCTCTATGTGACGGAACATGGCGTTGGCGACCAAAATGACCGCGTTCGCCCCTGGCTGATTGAGCAAGGTGTCCGCAGTGTCCACGCGGCTCTCCGCGAGGGGCTGGACGTGCGTGGCTACTATCACTGGTCGCTGGTAGACAATTTCGAGTGGGCCGAGGGATGGCAGCAACGTTTCGGTCTGGCCGCACTCGATCTCGCCACCCAGGAGCGCACACTTCGTCCCAGCGGGCACTTTTACAGCGCGATCGCCTCGGCAAACGCATTGACGCCCGCCATGGCACGTCAATTTGTCACGACCACCTCGACCACCAGTTAGCCGCGCAACACGACATCCACTGGACACCACCTCACGCCGCCTCACCTCGACGGCCATCGCCAGTTTCCAGATATCCAGATTTCATCATAACGGTTGTATTGGCATGGACCTTGCACACCTCGCCACTCGATATCGGTCCACGCTGGTACAAGTGTGGCGACGCACAAGAAGATGCACAAGACGACGTCTGAGATACGCAGGGCCTCAGGAGGCGGCTCGTCCGGAATAGGATCGCAGTAGCAGTAGAGACTATGCGTCACCAAACCAAATGGTCGGCGCAGGAACCCATTAGAAAGCTTGCCGAAATTATGAGTGATCATTCATTATCGCAACGAGGTGATTCCCTGCTGGTGATGTTCCAAGAGGCGAGCAACGATCTCATGGGCAAGAAGTCCGTGCTGATTGTCGAGGATGACGAAGGGCTGATGGAGGCGCTGCAAGAGCTGCTCGAAATGGAGGGCTATACGGTCCTTCTCGCGCACGATGGCCTGGAGGCGCTGGAGATCCTGGAAACTATCACCCCTTCGGTCGTTCTCCTTGATCTGCGCATGCCCCGGATGGATGGCGAGGCGTTCGCACGCGCGGCGCATCAGCGTATGCGGTTGCGATCACTCTATATCATCGTGATGACCGCCAATCTCTACGCCCGCCAAACCGCCTTCGCAGTCGGCGCCGACGACTTTCTGGCGAAACCCTTCGACATCAGAACACTGCTCGAGAAGATCGAGCAGGCGATAGGCTAGTCTTACCAGGCTGTCAGGCTGACCAGGCTGACCAGGCTCAATTGGGATCATGTGTTTCCGGGCACACAGCAGTGCAGCACGACGTTGCCCCACAGGCGCTCCTGCCGGACCAGCGTGAAGACGCTTTCCAGGCGGTGAAGCTGTTCGGGCAGCCGCGCGGTGCGCATGAGGTTGACGGTGAGCGTGCCATTGGGGGCAAGCAACATCGCTAGCTGGCGGAGAAACGGCCGCGCCAGCGTTCCAGGCGCCAGACGTCCGCCTTCGAAGAGATCGAGACAGATCAGATCATAGCTGGCTGGGTCGGCCGCCAGATGGTCCTCAATCCAGGCAAACGCGTCGGCCTGTGCCACCTCAAGGCCAGCGAGCGTATCCAGCCCAAACCGGCTGCGCGCCACCTCCAGCACCTCCGCGCTGTGCTCGACACCCACCATCGTCGCCCCAGGGCAGCGCCGCGCCAACAGCGCAGCCAGTGTTCCTCCGCCCAGACCGAGCAATAGCGCGCGCTGGGGACACACGTCTGGCAGCATCAATGGCCAATAGCCTCTCAGCGGGGCGTTCACATCGGCTGGCAGGGTCACAGACTGCGTGAAGTTTGCCACCTCCAGCGCCAACCGGCCATCGTCTCGCCGCGCTGTGCGCACAGACAGGGAGCGCTGCGCCCGTCGCCGCGCCTTCTTCGACATCGCCTGCCTCCCTGTCTATGTGCCTGAATGTCGCTTGCGTCATCGTTGGACGCTAGCGCTAGCATCCCGGCGCATGGTTGAATGTGGGTACGACACAAAAGGAGTATCACCCATGGCTGAGGATACCGCACCAAGCTGGCTCGATCATCTCTACGACTGGCGTACCCGCGTGGCGGCGATCTATCGCGAGCGGGCACGGCGCATCGTGGCGAGAGATGATCCCGTGGTTGTCTGGGATGCCTTCCGCGCGGCAAAAGACGCCCTCTTCGCCCACCATCCGCAATCGCCGCTGGAGCCTGACGCGCGCGCTGACTTCCGCGAACTCTCGTACTTCTCCTATGATCCTACACTGAGCGTGGTTGCGACGCTGGTCCCCGAATCCGCCGAAGAGGAGGTGCTTGCGCCATCGAGCGGACCACATGCGATGCCGCTCCGGAGGGCAGGGCGGCTATCATTCACGCTGACTGGGGTCGAGATCAGTCTGGCAGTCTATTGGATCGACGTGTACGGCGGGGGCCTCTTCCTGCCATTCCGCGACGCCACCAGTGGCAGCGAGACGTATGGCGCCGGACGCTATCTGCACGATACGGTCAAGGGCAGCGAGCTGCTCCGGCTCGACGACGCGAGTTTTCCTGGCTACGCAGGCGGCCGCGTACTGCTCGACTTCAACTACGCCTACAATCCGTCGAAGGGAACTCAAACGGCAGACCATCTACCTCACCAAGCGCCCATACGATCTGTACTGGATCAGCGTCGCGCTTGCTTCGGACAATGGCTCGAATCCCAAAGGCATCTAGCACCCTGCGCTTAGAGTCAATGTCTAAGTTTTGGAGATTTCCCGACCAGCGAGCGGCCGCGCTCACGATATCATCTAGGGCAGCGCTACGTTCGTCGGTGTCAGCAAGTGTGTCTTCCAGTTTGGCAATTCGGGCAAGGTGGGATTCCCGCTCTGCATCAACGTCTTCCATGCCTTTAATGAGCGTGGCCCGTACCGTGGCTTGCCGTGGCATTCCAATCTCAGCAGCGTAGGCTTTGTAGCGTTCCTCAGCATTTCGTAGCGCAATCTGGGCAGCCTTGAGCTGATCGCGCTCGCCTACGGATGCTTGGTTCTTTATCTCCTTCCAGCGTTCGTACTTCGCACGAAGCACCCGTTCATCCGAGATAGCCTTTACCGTCCAATCCCATACGTAGGTATCCAAATCGCGGTACAGCCAGGAGAACGCCCTGCCTCGGCAGTTCAGACCACGACCGACCGCGCAGCAGCGGTAGCGATACGCCCCGTGCGAGTTGCTCCAGCCGCAGACAATGGCCCGACCGCAGTATCCACATTTTGCAAAGCCAGCACGAAGGAGAGCCGCGTCAGGTTGGCGTATACGCCGTGATGATTCCTCCCGGTTGCGCCGGAGAATCTGCTGTACTGCGTGCCAGTCATCTTCACTGACCAGTGGTGGGCACGTCTCAGGCCCATATTCACCCAAGAGCGGATCATCTGCCCTACGAGGGCGCGAACGTAGTACGTCATTATAGCCGCCAGTCTCAGGGTCCGGTAGGGTGACGACATAGGTTTCCATTCGATTCTTCCTCATGTGTCCCATGTATGCCGGATTGTTGAGGATCTTCGAGAGGCCGGACCGTCGCCATGAGG
>DAHUXT010000173.1 GCA_027307065.1 Ktedonobacteria bacterium | reverse complement strand
GCATGGAGCGCTATGGCACGGACCACCCCGATCTGCGCTTCGACCTTCCGCTACGCACGGTTCCCGCTGATATCGCCAGGCTCGGAACGTTCAAGGTTTTCCACGACGCCATCGAGAAGGGCGGCATGGTGAAAGGCCTGCGCGTTCCCGGTCAGGCGCACATGACGCGCAAAGAGCTGGATAGCCTGACCGAGTTCGCGAAGAACCTGGGCGCGAAGGGGCTGGTGACGCTGGCGCTGCTGCCCGAGGGACCCCGCTCGCCGCTCACCAAGTTCATGAGCGAGGATGAGCTTGCGCGGCTAGTGACGCATCTGGACGGCGAGCAGGGCGACCTATTGCTCTTCGTCGCGGATAGCGAGAAAGTCGCCAACGATGTGCTCTGGCGGCTGCGCGTACGCATGGGCGAACGCCTGGGGCTGATCGATCCCGCTGTGATGTCGCTCTGCTGGGTGGTCGACTTCCCGCTGCTGGAGGAGATCGAGGAAGACGGCAAGATCCGCTATCACGCGACGCACAATCCCTTCTCCGGCATGCAGCCGGGCCAGGAGGAGTTGCTGGAGAGCGATCCGCTACAGGTGATTGCCCGGCAGTACGACATCATCTGCAACGGGTATGAGATCGGCGGCGGCAGCATCCGCATCAACGTGCCAGACCTGCAGCGGCGCATCTTCCAGTTGCTCGGCCTGAATGACCAGCAAATTACCGAGCAGTTCGGCCACATGCTCGAAGCGTTCGAGTATGGCGCGCCGCCGCACGGTGGCATCGCGCTGGGCATCGACCGGCTGGTGATGCTGCTGGCTGGGGCGGAAACCATCCGCGACGTGACGGCCTTCCCCAAGAACCAGAGTGGCCAGGATTTGCTGATGCGCGCGCCGTCTGAAGTAACCGAGGATCAACTGCGCGATCTGCATCTGCGCCTGCGCGAAACGAAGGGAAAGTGACGAATTGCCGCTCGCTTTCGTGGGCGCGTGAATTAACCAGCGAAACGGCGCGAAATACGATAGAATGCACGGTATCATGAGTGAATGCCGTACGCCGGCCTCTTGCACCATGATGGTTCAGGATCACTTACATGCCGGAAGAACGTAAGCTCGTCACGATTCTCTTTGCCGACGTCATTGGGTCGACCGCGCTGGGTGAGCAGCTGGACCCGGAGGATGTCCGCGCGCTCATGAGTCGCTACAACGCGCATGCGCGGCGTGTCGTCGAAGACTATGGCGGCGCGCTCGAGAAATTCATCGGCGATGCGGTGGTGGCTGTCTTCGGGCTGCCCCAGGCGCACGGCAACGATATCGAACGGGCGCTGGCGGCTGCGCTGGCGCTCTTTGCCGCTGTCGCCGCGGACGATGTGCTTGGCGATCGCGTGCAACTGCACGCTGGCGTCAACACTGGTGATGTCGTGGTATCGAGGGATGTCGCGGGCGGCGACTTTCTGATTACGGGCGATGCCGTCAATGTGGCCGCGCGGCTGGAGCAGGCGGCGGCGCCAGGTGAGATACTGGTCAGCAAGCGCACAGCGGGGGCGGCCCAGGCGTCATTCCTCTTTAGCGCCGCGCGCACGATTAAAGTCAAAGGGAAGAGCAAGCCGCTTCGCGTACTCCCGCTCGCCAGCCAGCGACCCACGCGCAAACTGGGTCGCCCGCCGTTGGTGGGGCGCAAGCCGGAACTGGCGCAACTCGAGGCGCTGTGCAATCGCACGCTGGTGGAGCGGCGCCCGCAGCTTATCTCGCTGATCGCCCCCGCGGGAACTGGCAAGACCCGTCTGCTGCAGGAGTTTCTGGATCGGCTCGATCCGCGGGCTGGTTTTCGGGTAGCCACAGCGCGCTGTGCGCCGTATGGGCAGACACTCACCTACTGGCCACTACACGGCCTGCTAGAAGAGCTGCTCGACGGCGCGCTTGTCCCCGCACGCGTGATCGAAGCGTTTGCCGCGAGTGGCCACGCTAACGAAGACGCGCTCCGGCTGGCGCGACTGGTGCTGGCAACACTGGGTATCGGAGCGGAAGACGACATTGTGCCCGACGCCGGACGTGAGAGTATCTCGAACGCCTGGCGGTTGCTCATCGAGGCACTGGTCAAAGACGCGCCGCGCATCATCCTTTTCGAGGATCTCCACTGGGCCAGCGAGAGTCTGCTCGATCTGGTCGAGCACATCATGCTGCCACGCACGCAGGCGGCGCTGATGATGATGGTCACCAGCCGCCCCGATCTGCTGGATCGCCGACCGGCGTGGGGCGGTGGTCGCCGCAACTTCACCAGCCTGACGCTGGAGCCCCTGAGTGTTGCGCAGGCTGGCGAGTTGGTTGGCAAGCTGGCGAAACAGATGCCAGCGGCGATGCGGGCGCAGATTGTCGAGCGGTCTGGCGGCAATCCCTTCTTTATCATTGAATTGACCCGCGCGCTGGCCGAGCGCGGCTTCGATCGCAACGGTTCGATGCCGGTCGCGTTGCCCGATACGGTTCAGGGGGCAGTGCAGGAGCGGCTCGACCTGCTCTCGGCGGGCGAGCGCACCGTCTTGCAGGCGGCCTCGGTCGCTGGGCGCCAGTTCCGCCCGGCCACACTGGCATCCATGCTTGATACGCCCGCCCCGACCGATATCGACACTGCGCTCGATGGTCTGTTAGAACGCGATCTCATTACTCCGGCTGAAGATGGCGCGTTCACCTTCCGCCATATTCTCATTCGCGATGTCGCCTACAACACGCTGGCGCGCACCGAGCGCATCCGCATGCATGCGGCGGTGGCTGCCTGGCTGGAGGAGTTCGCCGCGAGTCGGGTGGATGAGTTTGTCGGCCTGATTGCCTACCACTACCGTGAGGCGGCGCTGCTGGCCCGGTTGTCGGCCGTTCCGCTCGCGGTTGCCGTGGATAGCGAACGGACGGTCTATTATCTTCAGCGCGCGGGTGAGGTGGCCAGTCGCGCGGGCTCTTACATGGAGGCGCGCGCCCATCTTCAGAATGCGATAGATCTTGCCCCCGAGTCGGAGTACCCACGGCTCTACGAGACCCTGGGCGATTGCCTCGTCGTAGGCGACGTCGCGCTTGCGGCCTATCGCCGGACGCTGGATTATTGGCGGGCCGGTGCTATGCCCGACCCAGTCGATGGCGCGCGGTTGTTGCGTAAACTGCTCACGATGTATCTGCGCTGGGGCGGCTCCATCTCAGACCGGCCAAGCGCCACGGAAATCGACGCTCTGCGCGCCGAGGCGCATCAGGCGGCTGAGGCGTCGGGGGACGAGTACGAGACCTGGCGCATCAGCATCATCGATCTGTTCTGGCCGTCAAGAAGCGGCACGATCAGGCCGGAGGAGGCCCCAGCGCAGATGGCCGAGGCGCTGGAGGCCGCCGCGTATTTCGAGGCGCGTGGCGATTGGGCCGCGTTCAGCGAGGCGCTCGACGCGTATACTGTACGCGCGGGGGACATTTGCGATTATGAGGCGGCGTGTGAGGCTTCACGACGGCGACTTGCCGCGCCCGCCCTGACGGTGATGGAACACAGCGACGCGATGGCCATGTTGGCGTGGGGCTTGTACATGGCAGGGGAGTATGATGATGCGGTGGATCTGGTGCGCTCGAAGTTGGCGCGGCCCGGCGAGGCGCTCGTCGTGCACGATCACGCCGTTAGCTGGGCGATTCTCGCCGCATACATCGCCGGACGCTGGTCAGATGCGACGGACCTGAGCAATCTGCTGGAAGAAGCCTGGCAGTCATGGAAGAAAGACCGCGGGTATGCCTTTCAGCTCGTAGGCACGATCGCATTGCTGCTCATCGCGCACGCGCGGGAGGACAGGGCCGCGCTCGACCACGCGGCGGACAAGGCGACCTTGCTGAAGGCGACCCTGCTCAAGCGGCCTTTGTCGCAGGCATTGCTACAAGCGACCGAGCGCGATGATCCAGCCCCCCTGCCGGATGCCATGCGTGCCGTCAGGGGTTGGGTGGATATCTTCAAGCAGGCGCCAGAGTTGGCCATCATGTTCTTGAGCGAGCGCGACGTGCCGACCCCGCGCTCCCTGCTCGATCTGCTCGCGACCGATCTGAAGATTCTGCATTATGACGCTCTGGACTACGCCGCCGCGATCGCGAGAGCGCTGGCCGATGGCGACGATGCTCGGCTCGCCAGCGCTATCGATGATGCCGAAGCGCACAATCTGGTTACCCACGCCGCGCGCATGCGGATCGTGCTGGCACGGCATACCGGCGATCCGACACCATTGGCGCATGCCCGCTCCGTCCTGGAGCAGTTAGATGACCGGCAGTTCCAACAGCGGCTCGCGGCCGTCGCGGCAGCACTGCGGTGATAGACGGTCGATAAACGGTTGATGGACGGCGAGTGCTGCCAGTCAGGCGGGGAGCGCCTGAAGGTCTGGCTCGACCCAGCGCGCCCGCGCATCGGAGCTGAGCATCGTCTCGCGTCGCCAGTGACGGTAGGGTAGATCTTTTTCCAGCAGCAGCGGATACGCCGCGAGAAATCCGTCAAATGTCGTGATGTCGGGCCGGGCAGCCACCGCGTGGGCGACGATGCGCACCCAGAATCGCGTCATCGTTTCATGGTATTTCTCCGCGTGGCCGTGCTCGATGGCGAAGTAGCGAATTCCACTGGTGATGCGCCTCATTGCCTCGTCGCGGCCCGTCAGGCGGACGAGCACCCACGCCAGCCGCAGATGATCGCGATGGTGAAAATCTCCCTGTGGCAGCGAGCCACTCAGGAATGCCTGCACGAATTCGTCATCGGTCATCGCAGTTCCTCCTCCAGGGTGCGCAGCAGCGCCAACATCTCGACAACTGCCGTCTCACCCACATGTATGCGCACTCGCTCCTCGACGGCGCGCATCGCCTCGCTGATCCGTTCGCCGAGTGCCTGGCCGGCCTCGGTCAACTCCACGGCCACCAGACGGCGAGAGGCAGGATGCGCTCCACGCGCAACCCAGCCGCGCGCTTCGAGGCGATCAAGAATGCTCGTCAGGGTCGAACGCTTGTGGCCGAAGCTGGTGTGCAGGTCGTTGATGGCGGCCTGCGGGTGCCGCGCGAGATAGGCCAGCACATGCGCCTCCGCCTGGGTCAATCCGACGTCGCCAAAGGTGCGCTCGATCCATAGTCCGAGCGCGTGGGTGGCATGCTCCAGCGCGGGCGCCAGGTGCGGCGCGTCATGTATGTTCATGCGAATACGTATAATACGAAATCGTATAATTGTCAAGAGTGGTACATGCGCGATCGCCTCCTGCTCGCACGCCTTCTCGTGGTATCGTGAGATTGCGTTCTCCGACACACGACCACGCACGAGGAGGTTCGAAATGGGCGAGCACAGTGACGCGCTCTCGCTTGACGCGCTGCTGCAGGGCTGGGATGGCGAAGAGATAGTTCTGCGCCGCGATCACGCGACCGGGGCCACCATTATCATCGCGGTGCACTCGACGCGATTGGGGCTAGCCGGTGGCGGAACACGCGTGAAGACGTATCCCAGCGTCGAGGATGCCATTCGCGATGCGCAGCGATTGGCCGAGGGGATGACCTACAAGTTCGCCGCGGCGCAACTGGCGCGTGGTGGCGGCAAGGCGGTGATTGCGATACCGCCGAATCTCGACGCGGCGGCGCGTGACGATTTGTTGCGGCGCTATGGCGCGCTCATCCACCAGCTTGGCGGACTCTTCTCCTGTGGCGCGGACGTTGGCACCTCCGACCGCGACATGGATGTGATCGCCGAGACGGGCGCGCCATACGTCTTTGGCAGAACGCCGGAAAACGGCGGCGCGGGTGACCCAAGCCCGGCAACGGCGATTGGCGTCTTCTCAGGCATCAAGACCACCTGCGAACGGCTCTTCGGCAGCGATGATCTGGCTGGCAGACGCGTGGTGGTGCAGGGTGTCGGCAAAGTGGGCTACCCGCTCCTGCGACTGTTGCGCGACGCGGGCGCGGAGCTGACATGCGGCGATGTGGATACCGCTGCGGTCGAGCGGGCGCGCGCGGAGATGGGCGTTACGGTGGTAGCGCCGGATGCGGTCTATGATATCGAATGCGACATCTTCAGTCCCTGCGCGTTGAGCGCTATTCTCAATAGCGAGACCATTCCCCGGTTGCGGTGTCGCGCGGTCGCGGGCTCGGCCAATAACCAGCTTGCCACGCCAGAAGATGTAGACCGCTTGCGCGCGCGCGAAATCGTCTACGCGCCTGATTTCGTCGTCAATAGCGGCGGCGCGATCTATCTGATCGGACGCGAGGTGCTGGGCTGGTCGGAACAGGCGACGCTCGATCACATCGCGACCAGTGTGCGTGAGACGCTGAAGCAAGTGTATGCGCTCTCCGACGAGCAGGGCATCGCGACGAGTGTCGCGGCGGAGCATGTGGCGCGGCAGCGCATCGACAATCCCAGCGAGCAGGCGTAAGCGAGACGGTGCCGCCAGCGTTCTATTTGGTGCGCCGGCCGACGCGTGACTAGCGTGCTATGTTATGCTCTCCATGAGACATACCCGATTCTTCCTCAGGAGGCGCAGACGTGCGGCACCAGGTCTCGGCGCTTGGTAGATTCGCGCTGGCGGGCCTATTCGCGACGGTTCCCCGTCTGACCGTCGCCATCAACATGCACGGCCTGGAGCATGATGCGCGTGCGCCGCGCACGTTCTACGCGATTACCCACAAGCGCGACCTCGATGCCTTTGCGCCGCTGCCCCGGCTGCTTGCCCATCGCGGCAGATCGGCGTTTGCCCGCGACGTACATTTTGCCATGCGCGCTGATGGCTTCCAGGTAGGTTTTCTCTCGCGAGTCGTGCGGCGGCCCGCCTGGTTCTCGCGTGCGCTCCGGCCCTTGAATGTCGGCGCGGTGTTGCGTGGCGTCGGGGTTCATCCGCTCGAAAGCCTCCATCTGCGGCCCGCTGAGACGTGGCTGCGCGAGGCGCTGCCTTTGGAGGGTGATATCACGGTTGGCGAATTACTCGCTGCCGAAACGATTCATATGCTCGCCAGCGGAACCCATCAATCAGTGGATGCGCTGGCGGTATCACCCGCATCATCGCTGCTGGCGTGGCGCTACTTCCCACTGCTCCAGGCGGAGACAGGGCCGGAATTCTTCGCATCGGCTGCGCGCAGGCGGGCGGAGTTGCGCGTGCTGGCAACCGCCAAAGCTCAGCTTGCCGACTGTGTTGACTGGCTGCGCATGGGTGGGTCGCTGTATTCCTCGCCGGAGGGTCGTCTCTCGCCCGATGGCCGCTTGAGTCCCTTCCGCGCGGGACTCACCAGGATTCTCCGCGCCGCGCCGTCCGATACCCGCGCGCAGCCCATCGCGATTGTCTACGACTACATGACCGTTGGCCGGACGCGCATGTGGATCGATCTGGCGCCCGCCATCGAGGACGGCGCATTGCTGACGCGCACCGAGCTGGAGCGGCGGCTGCGGGCGGCATGGCTGGGAGTGGCGCGCTTCACCTGCACGCAACTGGCGTCCAGTCTGCTAGTCACTCGCGCTGGGCAGGGGCAGCGGACGATCACCATTGGCGAGTTGGAGGCAGGTGTGGCGGCATGGGCGCGGGAGCTATTCGCCACTGGCAGGCAGATCGATCCCGTATTGCTTACGGAGGAAGGAGTTCACCGCCGCGTGGCTGATTATCTGACCTATGCCGATCTGCACAGGATCACACGCCAATATGGCAGTAGCGTTGTGCTGGTCGCAGGCGAGCCAGCCGTCCTCAACGTCACGCCTGGCGATGTCGGCTACCGGTATGCCCCGCTGACGTACGCCGCGAACGAGGCCTGCGAAATGGTGGCGTCGCTGCCAGCACGAGACGATATGCTGGCGATGTAGCCCGCATCAATTCTCTTTGATGCGGTTCGTCTCGAACTCTTCCTCGACCGTGAATCCGAGCTTCTGGTAGATGTGTTGGGCGGCTTCATTGCCGACGGTGACAAAGAGCACCAACTCGGTCTGGCCCAGCGTCACCAGCGCGTTGATACTTTTGCTGAGCAGGAATGTGCCCATTCCTCGCCCGCACGCTTCTGGATGCGTCATGAGGAAAGCCAGTAGCGGCTGCCGCCTGCCGGTTCGCTCGTCGGTCCAGTCGGTCACGATACTGGCGCCGAGCGCGCGTCCCTGCTCTTCGACCAGAAACGATGCCGCGCTGATCAGCGGACCATGTCTGCCGCCGAGCACCGCCTCGACTTCTTCCAGGGCAGCGGTAGGCGATTCGCCCTCATCGTCGATGGTGTCGTGGTACGCCTCATACATGAGCGCGCCCAGTAGCGCGCCATCCTGCGGCACGATGGGACGCGCCTGCCACGGTCCTGCGACTGGACGATTGGCGAGGGTGAGGCGCATCATCCAACGCTTCAATGGTTCGGGCATGGTATGACGTCCCCCTCCTGGCGCTGCGAGATGCTGCCAGTCATTC
>DAHUXT010000172.1 GCA_027307065.1 Ktedonobacteria bacterium | reverse complement strand
AATCGCGATTGTGGGATCTGGAGCGCCTGAAGATGCATGAGAGAAAATGCCGCCTCCTGAAGCGCCGATTACACGGCCATACAATGGGCGCATAGTCTGCGATGCAGGAGGCCACAGAGGAGAAACTGCGGAGGAGGAACCGCGGGGGGAATGCGATGGCAAATGAGATCGTGAATGACAGGCTGCCAGCGCCCCACCTCGCTGTTCGCCAATCATCAAGTGTAGCGGGCTTCGGTGTTTGGTGGGAAACGCTTGTGGGCTTTTGGACAAAGATCAACAACGACTGGATCTTCAACCTCGCTGGACTGCTGGCCTACAATTTTCTCATGGCACTCTTTCCCCTGCTCCTAATCCTGTTGGCAGCCTGCGGAGTGCTCCTACAAACCATCTCGCCGACCGCTGAGCAGCAGCTCCAGCAGACCGTAGCCGAGGCGCTGCCTGGCAGCATCGGCGCAATTCTCGTGGAGGGAGTAAGCACGCACCTCAAACGGAGCGTCGGGCTGCTCCTTGCGCTCGGCCTTGTGCTGGCGGTTATCGCTGGATCGCGCCTGTTTGTCACGCTGGAGGGCTGTTTCGGAATCATCTTCCGTCTGCGTGGCCGCGACCCACTGCGGCAGAACCGCATGGCCTTTGGGATGCTGGCATTCTCGCTCGTCGTCGTGTCCGTGGTTATCCTCATCTCCATTCTCCCAGCCGGACTGGTAGCTCTGTTCGACCCACGCAATCAAGGTCTCTTGAGTCCAATCCTCTCCGGCGGGGGGCGCCTGCTCATCTGGTTCGCGGCGGCACTGTTCGGCGTCGGCGCCACCTACGCCTTCGTACCCAATCGGGGCAGGCACTGGCGCACATGGCGACGGAACTGGCGGGGAATCGTTGTAGCTGTAGTGCTGCTGATGCTCTACGAAGGGATCTTTCGGCTCTACCAGCACTATCTCCTGCGCGCTGATAACTATGGCACGATTGCCGGCTTTGCCTTCGTGATCCTGCTCTTCCTCTACTATTTGGCGTTTATCCTGCTCCTAGGGGCTGAGATCAACTCGTGGGCGGCAGGCCAGCGCGCGACAGCGGCTGATCTACCAGGGGTACTGCACGCCGTGCAGGCGCATCATACGCTGCGGGGAGCCGCAGGCCCGACGGCGGGCATGCCGCAGGAGGAAATGCAGCGCCACACGCGGTCTCGGCTGGTGCGCTATGCCGAAGCGGTGCTGCGCCGGGTGGGCAGCGGACGCCGGTTCAGCCTGCATCTACCAAGCTTTCGTCATGAACTAGAGCGGACTCACGCGCTCATGCCGCCGTCTGCGTTACGCGAGAGCGAGGAAACCTTATGATCAACACGCCTCTTACTGCCACCGAACCCAACGGCGCACGCACGAGCGCTGTCGCGTCCGCTGATGCTCCCTACCCTGCCTATCTCACCTGTTCACTGGTTGGCCAGAACTGCACCCAAAGAAGCACTGTGTGGGACAGACCAGCGCATAATTAACTACTGTTCATTACTATATTGACTTTTGTTCAATTACGTGCTATACTCAAGTTATCGAACGGAATTCAATAGCAGCGCCGCAGACCGCTCTTTCTGCGAGTGCACGGGAACGCCCTGGATGGTGAAGGAAGGCGCGAAGGCCGTGCGATCGGATAATATCCTCTTCCTAACCTGACCTGCGCCATGCGCGCAAGTAGCTTACATGGGGCAGTTACCGTGGTCTCGTTGAGACTTTCACGAGCGTGAGTTGAGTAAGGAGCGTCGAGCATGATACATCTGAATATTTCTCTTGCCACCCTTGTGATATGGATTATTGTCGGTGGCCTCGCGGGATGGCTCGCGAGTCGCGTCGTCCGTGGCGGTGGGCTGGGACTGCTCGGTGACGTCGTCGTCGGCATCATTGGCGCCTTCCTCGGCGGCCTGGTGCTCTCGCGGCTACTGCCCGGCGTCTATGCATTTACTGGGGGGTTCACTGGCTTCAGCCTGGGCAGTCTCATCGTCGCTTTCGTCGGCGCGGTGATCTTGCTTCTCGTCGTGCGCCTATTCACGGCCCGGCGTCTTCACTACGGCAGAACACGGTAGATAGAAGGAGCCCTCCAATGGCAGGTCCAGTGCCTCAGCAGTTTGTGTCGCCCGCATCGGCGTCCACAATATCCGCAGCTCAGCCGTTGCCCCCAAACAGCACTCTCCCGCGTCCCTGGGAAATGGTGATGCACCCGGTCAAGATGATCCGGTTTGTGAATGCCTTGTGGCGTGATCCGCGCATTTCGTGGGTCCGCAAGCTGCTTTATCTCGTACCCCTTCTGGTTCTCCTGGTGGCCGTGCTGCTGCCCGAGGGCATCATTGCGACAGTATTGGCCGGTCTCGTGCCAATCCTTGGGCCTCTGCTCAATGTGCCAGCGGACGCCGCGATTGACTGGGTGGTGCTTGGGCTGGCCGCCTATGCCCTGTTGGGCATCTTTCCGAAGCAGATCGTGCGAGGGCTCCATGCGCAGTTCTTCCACCCAACGCGCTGATCACAGCGCTTGTTGTGAGCCTTATCGCCGTCATAGGATAGCAACGGATCACAGACAGGCAACACAGCTCGTAGCTTGGGCAGAAGACAAAACCGTTCGGTAGAAAGTGGCCCATGCCATACGGTGACACGCTCACGCTGGTAGTGATCTCCGAAAGAGCGGTCGAATAGCTACCTCAGCAGCTGATCTGCAAATCTAAAACCGAAGTCGAGGAGTAGTTAGTAGACACTGGTGTGCGCAGGCAGCTGTGCGCATGCGTGTTCGAAACGATACGATGCCTCCCTGAGGGGCATCGAGAGAAGACATGAAGGTATGACCGCATGACGACCGTACAAGAGTGTTTGCAAGAAGTGATCGCGCACGGGCCAGGGTACGTAATCCATAGTTCCGGAGAGGAAGGACCCGCGCGCACGACGGACTGGGACCCGAGCGCCCTCCTCGCCGACATCCAGCTGGAGTCGCCGCGTCTGCTCGAAGACCATGCCTGGACCGAGTGGACCACGCTGGCCGATGGCAGCCAGACCTGCGCCATTGTGTACGGACGACAGGGCAGCCCGCCGGGCGACCGCGCGATCCTGGGCTACGGGTCACTGCGCGCCTTCGAGGCGTGGCATAAACGACCGGGAGCGCGGGTCCACGCGCCAGCCCCCAATGGGTTTTACCTGGGTCGCTAAGCGGCTGGCTACATGACTGGCGACACATCAGCATACTTATGCGAGGTGACAGGCATATCGCCGAGCAAACAAAGACGGATGCCGAACCATTAGCAGGGGCCATGAACAGGGAAGAACAGGCGCAGTGGCCCGCCGATGATCCGCTTGCCACCGACCTGCTAGCGCTGCATGCCAACCCCAGGCGCGCATGGTGGTTGCCTCGCCGTCCACGAACTCACGGCCCACCCCCTAAAAGTACTGCTGCTTGACGGGAAACCGCTTCTCTTCTACACTCGTCACATTCCATTGGTACCCTGGTCTCCTCAATCCTGCTGGGGCGGTGGGGCTTGGCCACGCGATGGTGCATGGCCAAACGGACGGTCGAGAGGAGGTGGACCCGAGCGCCTGCGCTGTCTTCACCAAGGCCTACGCCACGTGGCGCGTTTCCACAACGACTTCTACCAGCGCAAGCGCATCCCCTTAGCGCCGCATTACCCAGGGCCCGTTACGTTCGAGGCAACCTGGCAAACGAGGCGCAATAAGCATCCGCTGTTGATTGCTATCTGCTAAGGGCAGAGTTTCGCTGTCCATGTTCAGACGTGCAGTTCTAGGTGGGAGTGAGTATGTTGGTCCATAATCGCAAGAGAGTGCTCATGTATTCCGTGAGCGCTCTCACCGTCATAGCCATGCTTGTGGGCGCTGCGGCGGTCGTTCATCGCACCGCTCGCTCGGCCAACGCCAGCGCAGGTGTGTCGAGAACCATCACTGCAGTTGGCGTAGCGAATCCGCAAACCGGCGACTTTGTGCCATCGGGCGAAGGCGATGTCACCCAGGCGGAATTTCCTGGACAACTCGATGCCGCAGAGGGACCTGGCCCCTATCCAGGGACAATTGTCGACCGCAGCATTTCACAAGGCACAGGCGTTGGCGCCTCTACCCCCAGTGGCAAGAAAGCCAAGTCGAACCCCACATTCAATTCCGGATTTCAAGGGTTGAACCTCTACCAGCAGCGCTATGCGCGCGGTGGAAACCAGTTCACGGTTGAGCCGCCTGATCAAGGGCTGTGCGTAGGCAACGGCTATGTCGTTGAGGCCGTGAATGACGTTTTCAACGTCTACAACAGTGCTGGCCAGTCGGTGCTTCCGGACAACACCGCCACCAACATCGTCTCCGGCCACCCAAGGAACGTGAATCACGCGGTAGACCTGAACTCGTTCTTTGGCTATGCGCCAGCAATCAACCGCACGACAGGCGTCCGCGCGCAGTTTGTCACTGATCCTAGCTGCCTGTACGACAGTGCTACGCAGCGGTTCTTCGTCGTGGTGCTCACACTCGAAACGCACCCGAATGGCTCATTCACGCACGTGAACCACCTCGATATCGCGGTGAGCCAGACCGCTAACGCGGCGGGCAGTTGGACCGTCTACCGCGTAGACGTGACCAGCGACGGTTCGAACCCGGATGCGAGCAATGCGTGCCCGTGCCTGGGTGATTACCCACACATTGGCGCCGACGCGAACGGCTTCTATATCACCACCAATGCGTACCCCTGGAATGGCAACGGCTTTGACGGCGCGCAAATCTATGCCTTCTCCAAGGCGCAACTTGCCGCGAATGCCGCCAGTGTCGCAATGGTACACCTCGACACGTTCGGCCTGGTCAATGTGCCCAGTGACGCAGGCTCAACACAACCGGGGTTCACCGTCTGGCCCGCGCAGTCGCCCGGCACCCAGTTCAACGCGAGCAATGGCGGCACCGAGTTCTTCCTGAGTTCGAACGCTGCCGATGAGGCGACCCATCCCGTCGCCGGCTTTGGCGGCAACTACACGTCATCTCAACTTGTCGAGTGGTCGCTCACCAACACGTCGTCGCTGAACAGCAGCTCGCCTTCCGTCAGCCTCAGCAACCGTGTGGTGAACGTGAATCAGTATGCCATCCCGCCGAAGCAGCAACAGCCAGGGTCGGGGTTGCTTGCGACAACAGATACGCCGCAAGGAAACTGTATCAATGACACAACCACACCGTTGTTCAATGGCGCGGTTGGCTGCTATAAGCTGCTCGTCGGCCCGAATGCACATAACGAGGTCATCTCACGACCGGACGCCAACGACACCCGCATGCAGCAGGTGATGTATGCGAACGGCAAATTGTGGGGCGCTCTCGATACGGCAGTTAACCCGGATGGCGGCGGTCAACGCGCTGGCATCGCCTGGTATATCATCAATCCGAATGCGGGCAGCGTCGTCATGCAGGGCTATCTCGGCGCTGCTGGCTACGATTTTGTCTACCCGGCAATTGGCGTCACAGCCAGCGGCCGTGGCGTGATGGCCTTTACTGCTACAGGCGATACGCTCTATCCAAGCTCGGCCTACGCGGCAATTGATGCCAGCGTCGGCGTAACTTCCTGGAATGTTGTTCCTGGTGGCCAGGGAGCCGCCGCAGACGACGGCTTTACCAGCTACAAAGCGCAGGTTGGCAACCCACCACGCACCCGCTGGGGTGATTACAGCGCGGCTGCCATAGATGGCAACTCGATCTGGATCGCCAGCGAGTACATCGCCCACACCTGCGACTACATCGACTGGGGCGGCCCGTTCTTCGCCGGCGGCACCGGTGACAACCTGCTCGGCACGTGCGGTGGCGCGAACCACGGCCCGGGTGTGCGGACCGCGCTCGCGAACTGGTCGACGCGGATCAGCAAGCTGACCCCGTAACATACCGTTCCCGCCTCAGATGAGGCGCTACTCTCGTGCCGGAGTCCTGTGGGGCTCCGGCACGTTCTTCTGTGTTTGGGTTCTCGGCCGCTGGAACAGTAGATGTGGACAGCCAAAAGAGTGGTGTTTGCTCCCGCTCACCTAGCCTATAGTGAACTCGTCAGAGTGTACGACGCCGCTGGGACCGCTGGTTCCCTCGTCGCCACCTGTATACGTCAGCGTCACGCGGTACGTGCCACTAGGCCAGCCGCGGCCCGAAGAGGACCCTGTACCAACCAGGTGTTGTACGACAGCGGAAGCGGCAGATAACGGCACCAGGCGTGTAGGCGTCATCAGCCGGCATACTCCTACTGCCACCCACTTGCCGTCCTGCAGACGCTCGGCGGTGACGGTCGTGCAACTGGTCTGGTGATCCGCGGCCCAGATCGTCTGCGGCAGTCCGTTGTGGATCGTCACGGCGATCGTGTCATTCGTCGCGTAGCGCTGCTTATCCACAGTCAGCGTCACATGTCCGCTAGCAAGCTGGTTCGATGCGTTTGGCGTTGCCGACGAGGACGTGCTCGGCTGTGGCGAACCAGCCGAACCAACGGAGCCGACGTTCCGGCCGCATCCCGCCAGGAGGAGCAGAACACTGCTGCCGACGAACGCCACGAGGACTCCACGTCTGATAGCTCGTTGCATGTGACTATCTCCTTTCGGAAGAAGGACGCGGCTACATGATACCTCGTCACCTACCCACATCATGACGCAACGACAGATACGGCGGTTCCCCATCACGCGACACACGTCACGAGCCCCACTAACCCAGAGAAGCACGGATGATAGAGGCCCTATGGAGACGCAAATCTGATCTGCGTGTGTCGGAGAGGAAGCCGCGTAACAGGTGTGAACGAACGAACAAGGATCTATACGACCCAAGTTCTTGACTCTTCGTTCAACAACTGGTACAATCGGAGCGTTGGACAGGATTCACGTGCGCTCCGTTCAGAAAATACCGAACCAGATCCCAGGAAAGGACGACTATGCCGCGACCCGCTACATTCACTGCTGAAGCGGTCTTAGAGCGCGCGATGCTCCTCTTCTGGACGCAGGGCTATGCCGGGACGAGCATACAAGATCTGGTCGAGGGGACCGAATTGCTGCGCGGAAGCCTGTATCACAGCTTTGGCGACAAGCGCTCGCTCTACATCCAAACACTGCAGCGCTACGGACACCTGGCATTGGAGCAAACCTTCAGCGCCTGGAACCCAGAGCAGTCCGCGCTGAACAACGTGCGGGCGGTCTTGATGCAGATTGTGGAGATGCCCGACGCCGAGAAGCGGCGCGGAAACATGGTCTGCAACTGCATCATCGAAGTCGTGCCTCATGATGCGGAGATTGCCAGCGTGGTCGAGGGAATTTTGGACGAATTCAAGCGGGCATTCCAGTCCCGTCTCGCAGACGCACAGCAAGCAAAATCGATAGACGCGGGCACGAACACGAAGGCTCTCGCCCGCTACCTTGTGAGCAGCCTTCAGGGGCTGTGTGTGACGGCCAAAGGTGGCGCGACGCGCGAGGAATTACTCGATATTGTGGAGACGACGCTTTTGGCCGTACGGTGATCTTCTCTTTTTTTGCCTTGATATTTGACCGATCGTTCAAAAACAAGGCGTACCAGTGGAGGTATCCCTGATGGGGCGGCCATCCGCAGAAATGGAGAACGGCATGTCAGCTCGCGTGACACGTATCAATCAACGCACGTTTGGCCCCTGGGCGATCGTGACCGGGGCATCGTCCGGCATCGGCAAGGAGTTTGCGCGGCAATTAGCGGCGAATGGGCTTAATCTGGTACTGGTCGCCCGCCGTCGCGCGCTGTTGGAAGATATAGGGCGCGAACTGGCGCGAGACTTCGGCATTGCGTATCGCGCTGTTGTGGTCGATCTGGCTGATCCAGACTTCTTCGAAACACTGGAGGCTGCAACCCATGATCTTGATGTGGGGCTGTTGATCTCCAACGCGGGCGCAGGCCATCCAGCCGCCTTTTTGTCCCTCGAAGCGGACGCCCTTCTCAGCATGGCGCAACTCAACGCGCTTGCCCATCTACGGTTGATCCATCACTTCGGGCGGCAATTGGCACACCGTGGGCATGGCGGTGTGCTCCTGGTCTCGGCGCTGGGGGCGCAAGAGGGTCTGCCGTACATGGCCGGTGATGGCGCTGCCAAAGCGTTTGTCCTCAGTCTTGGAGAAGCCCTTCATGTCGAGTTCCAGAAAATGGGAGTGAGGGTCACGGTGTTGCTGCCCGGTGGAGTCGAGACGCCCGTCCTCGCGAAGCTGGGCCTGGATGCTGACAGCCTACTGATGAAGCCACTCTCCGTCGAACGCTGTGTCTCTGAGGGCCTCGCCGCGCTCAACGCCAATCGAGCCATCTGCATCCCTGGGCGAATGTTCCGGATCATATCTGCGCTGACGCCGCGCTCCCTGATGGCCAGGATGAATGGAACCATGCTCGCCAAAGCCATGGCAAGGAAGCATTCCGGAGTAGGAACTGCGCGCTCAAGCGCCGAGTACAGTCCACG
>DAHUXT010000171.1 GCA_027307065.1 Ktedonobacteria bacterium | reverse complement strand
TTGGTCGGTCCACACTGTGCCGATTGTGTCACCCTGGGCGGCCACAGTGATGTAGTCCCCAAAGAACGGCACCCGCCGGCCACCAAACTGCTCATAGTTCAGGTTCGTCGGCGTGTCAGTCACCTGGATGCTCGATCCCCATGTCTTACCGCCGTCGGCGGATTCAGCGTAGCGGACGTTCAGACAAGCGGATGTCTGCCCGCTGGCGCTATTGCACGGCGCTCGGGTAGGCGCGTAATTCGCATCGCCTTGCGAGTCATACCAGATGGCGCTGACTCGCCCACCAGAGGCGACCAGATATGGGAAGAACTGATGTCCCGTCGTGCTCGATGCCAGCAGCGCTGGGCTGCTCCAGGTGCCGCCACCGTTGGTGGAGAACGCGAATTCGATCTGCCCCTGTCCAGACGATTGGACTGCCTGGAAGGCCATGACTAGCGTCCCGTGGACATTGTCGGCGGCCAGGTAGGGTCCAGCCAAATCGAATCGCGGGAAGGTGAACCCGGTTGGACAGGCAAACGGGCTATCGCCGCACTCTCGGGCGCCGTTGCCGGAGAACTGGCCGGATGCGAACGCGGGGTACGTCACGACGATCTGGGCCTTGCTGAAGGTCTGCCCGAAGTCCGTGGAGGACACGAAGCCAGCGCCGTTCACTGTGCCCGGCGCCTTGCTAAAGGCACCACCGGTGTCGGCCTGCCAGCCAATGTTCACCTGCCCCGCTGGCCCGATCGCGATCGAGGGACCCTGGTTACTACAGATTCCTGAGGAGATCTTGAGCGGCGGGCTGAACGTCGCGCCATGGTCAGTCGATCGACTAAAGAGAATCTGGTTGCAGCCAGAACCGTGGAAGTCGGACCATGCCGCGTAGACGTTGCCGGTGACCGGATCCGCGGCGAGATTGGTCTTGTCGTTAAAGGAGCCGAGGCCGAACGTATTGGTTGCTAGAATGACCGTTCGCAAGTACTTCGAGCCGTCGGTGCGGGAATCGTTCGCGTCGGTTGGAGCGTAGGTCGCCACCCAGACGTCGCCGGTGTTGTCTCGCGTCCTTCCGGAGTTGCCGTCCAGGATGCCGCGGTTGAAGTTGTTGCCCATGTAGAAGAGGTTGCCATTGCCGTCCCACGACATCACTGGGTCGCCAGCGGCGATGGCGCCACCAGCTACCATCTGATGCAGTGGCGACGATGTACCCTCGGTGGACGTGTCGCCGTTGTAGCCGGGCAAGAGGCTGTCGGTCCAATGCGCGCCGGAATCGCCGCTGCGGTAGAATCCCGCCCAGGCGTCGCCCACGGTCGGCACGGTGCAATAGTCGTTGGACCCAGCGGTCCATATGGTTGAATTGCGGGGATCGATGGCGAGGGTTGGTTCGTTCTGCATCCTCCGGTCGATGCCGCAGCGGGTGAGAACCGCGTCGCTGTAGCTACCTCCGGACAACTGATTGGCGCTCTTGTACAGGCTAGCCGTATCAACCGTGACTCGCACATTGGCGCCAGCGGTCGGGTCGGGATGGGCCGCCGCAACTCCGCTCCGAAGATATAGGGCCGTCGCGAATAGGGACACCAGGGTCAGACTTGCCACACCCAGGATTGCGACCCGCTTGGGAATCCGCATAGACAGCTACACCCTTTCATCTGGTGAACTACAGCAGTGTAGTCGCAAAGACACCGCGAATATGCTCTCGCGAGCAGAGGACATGCGCGTCTCATGCACAGTGGAAAGTGGTGGTTCCCGATCGCGGGTACCTGCAGTGATCTTCATGCTCGATCAGGAGCCGCAACGCTCACAGATGTGTCTGTGGTCCCTCCTTGCTAGAGCTCAATCGGCGAAACAACGCAGGTTGATCATCCTGCAGCCACGTCGAGGGCTTATTCGCTACTACGGCTACTACGAGGCCTGTTACGCCGTATTGCTGCGACGACGAGCGGAACCCCAGCAGGATGCATGCCAGCCGCTCCCAGGGAATGTCTAATGACTCCAAGCGTAATCTGAACTTGTGTCACCTGTCAACGCAAAGGGAGTATTGAGCGCACCACGAAGGAGCGGCTGAGGATCCTATTCGTCCATATGGCTGAAGTGTTGACGGTGTGCCATCTCCTGCGGTGCGCCCATGTCTGTGGCAGATCAAAGAGCTTTGTCACAAATCGACCCGTCATGCTGTCTCCTGTACAAGACAGCCACATTGACAAGGCTGGTTGAGAGAAAGACGGTATACACCTATGAAACGATTGACGAACCAACCAACAGAACGCCCCACAACACATGTCCTCGTGCTTGGCGCGGGGTACGCCGGGCTGCTGTTTACGATGCGGCTGGTGGGAAAGACCTCGGCGAAGGACGTGCGCATCACACTAGTGAACGACGCGCCACACTTCACCGAGCGGCTGCGCATGCATCAGTATGCCGCGAACCAGACGCTCACATGGCGCTCGCTCCCCAGGATGCTGGCAAAGACGCACGTCGCCTTCATCGAGGGCAAAGCCACCCACATCGATGTCGGAGGCCGCGCAGTGACTGTGGAAACGCCCGCGCAGACACGCACGATTAGCTTCGATTATCTGGTGCTTGCCATCGGCAGCCTGACCGATCGCGATAGGAGTCCGGGCGTCGCCGAATACGCGTATACGCTGGCTCCGCGTGGGCCACTCTCGGCTGCGGCGCTGCGCGAAAAGCTGCCAGCGCTTGCGCAGCGTGGTGGGCGCGTGGTCGTCGTCGGAGGTGGCCCCACGGGTGTCGAATCCGCCGCCGAACTGGCCTCGTCCTATCCGCGCCTCAAGGTGCATCTTGTGACGGAGGGCAAGCCGGGCGGAGCCTTCGGTAAGGACATCAGCGAGTATATGGGGCGCACACTCACTCGGCTGGGCGTGCAGATGCACGCCGAGGCAACTGTCACCGCCGTGGGAGCAGATGGCGTCACGACCGCCGCTGGAGAAGCCATTCCCTACGATGTTTGCCTTTGGACGGGCGGATTCGTTGCGCCAACGCTCGCGCGTGACGCTGGCCTGGCCGTGAATGGCCACAATCAGGCGTTGGTCGATCCGTTCATGCGCGCGCTGGGGCATCCGGAGGTCTATGCCGTAGGCGACGCGGCGCACCCACAGGAAGATCCAGGTGTTCCGGTGCGCATGAGCGCCGTCACGGCGACAATTCTGGGGGCGCACGGCGCGGACTGCCTGAGCGCGATACTGCATGGCAAGATGCCCCACCCGTTGAGCTTTGCCTATCTTGGCCAGGGCATCGCGCTGGGGCGGGGCAATGCCATCGGCTTCAACAACTATCCCGACGACAAGCCGCGGCATCCCTACTTTACTGGATGGCTGGGCTTTCAAGGGCGAGAGTTCTTCGTCCGCCTGCTGACTGACATGCCTGGCTACGAACGGCGTTGGCCGGGGTTCTTCTACTGGCCGGGCAAGCGGCGTTATCTCGCTGCGCGTAAGCATCTCGCGCAGACTGGCGGCGACCAGGTTTCGCGCAACCGCACCCTCGACCCCGTCCGTTAGCGCCGTGGATCAATTCTCCGATAAACGCTCATGAGTCATGAGGTATCAAGATGTCAACAGTTCGTCGATACGCCGACCAACCTTCCAAGATGCGACGGGTCGGCAACGACACCGAAGCACAGCGACCTCGCCTGGTGCGCCGCCCTTTCGTGGCGGTCGCCACGCGGCTGCTGAATCCATACATTCGCCGGTTTGCTGGCAGCAAGCATGTGCGCCTCTTTGCGCTCGTGTATCACCAGGGTCGTCGCTCCGGACGCTCCTACAGCACGCCTGTGGGCGCTCGCCCAACGCGCGACGGCTTCATCATTCCGATGACGTTCGGCGCGGGCGCTGATTGGTTCCAAAACGTGCAGGCGGCGGGCGGTTGTATCATCCGATGGAACGGCGAAGAGTATCAAGTCAGTGACCCTGAGATCATCGGCTGGCGCGACGCGCTTCCCGCTTTTCATCGGCTCGAACGCGCGGTGGTGCCGATGCTGGGGATCACGCAATTCGTGCGGCTGCACACATTTCCGGGGGCACAGTCTGGGCCTCATACCCTATGATCGAGGGCGAGTATGCATGATTCTGTCGAACCAACTGAGCCAGGTAGACCGGTCGAGACATTCGAGACCTACCGCGCCTACCTCTTTTCCATTGCCTATCGCATGCTGGGCAGTGTGATGGATGCTGAGGACGTGGTGCAGGAAACCTACCTGCGCTATCAGGGCAGGCAGGCAGAGAACATCGAATCGCTCAAAGCCTACCTGACTACTATCCTGACACGGCTCTGTCTGAACCAGTTGCAGCTGGCCTACCGCAGGCGCGAGACGTATCTAGGCCCGTGGCTACCGGAGCCACTTGTCACCGGCGAGTCGTTCGAGCAGGCAAGTCCGGAGCAGCGGGTAGACGAGTACGAGTCGGTTTCGCTGGCGTTTCTGGTCCTGCTCGAGCAGCTTCAGCCGGTCGAGCGGGCGGTATTTCTGCTACGCGAGGTCTTCGACTACGAGTATGATGAGATCGCCGCGTTCCTGGGCAAGAATGAGGCCGCCTGCCGGCAGTCGTTCAGCCGGGCAAAGAAGCATCTGGCCGATCACCATCCACGCTTTCCGGCGCCGAGGGCGCTTCACACGCAGATGCTCACGAGCTTCATACAGGCGGTGCAGTTGGGTGACATGGATAGCCTGATGCATATGCTGGCCGACGACGTGGTGCTCTGGGCCGATGGCGGCGGCAAGGTGAAGGGCGCGGCGACGCGGCCAATCGTCGGGCGACTGTATGTAGCGCGATTCAGCATGGGCACCACGCGCTTCTTGCCAGAAGGCGCGCAGATCGAGGTCGAGCAGGTGAACGGGCAGCCAGCGGTTGTCGTTCGCACCCCTGAGCGCGTCTACCTGGTACTCTCCATCGAGATGGTTGCGCAGCGAATTCAGACCATTCGCATCATCGCCAATCCCGACAAGCTCACGCGTGTGTAACGCTGGCCGTAGTCCAGCATATGGTATGTTCTGAAGGAATGTCGGTCTTTGGCGTGCTAGAGGAGAACCCCTATGCGATGGGCCTGGCTGATTCTTGGCGTGCTCGCGATTCTGGTTGGCATTGTCTGGACGCTGCAAGGGCTGAACATTCTGAAAGGCAGCGGGATGAGTGGCAATCCAATGTGGGCGGTGATTGGCCCTATCCTCGCAATCATCGGGCTGGCGCTGGTAGGGTTTATGACGTTGGCTGGTCGCCGCCGCGCGCCAAACACGTAGCCAACCGCGTAACTGACCGGCTACGGTCCGGAATGTGGCGGCCGTTTGCTCCCATCGTATATGCTGATACGAAAAGGGGGCATTATGGGCAACCAGCGACACACCGCCACTCCCGGGGCCGAGACGGCTGATCACCAGGCTACTACCCTCACCGGACTGCGAACGCAGTTTCTGCTGGAGACGCTCGCGGCGTTTGCCATTGGCGTCTCGTTTTTAGGGCTGCCCGCCGGACTGACGGTCGGGCCGAACTGGCTTGCCCTTGCGCTCTCGGTAATCGTGCTGGGGCCACTCGCCATCGTCGCCTTCTTTCGCCGTCCCAATTATCACATTGCCCGCCCGCTTCGCGCCGGTGTGCAGGTGTTGCTGAGCGCGGCGCTGCTCAGCTCGGTGGTGCTGCTCGTGACCCACCTGGCCGATCCACGGTTCCAGAAGGATGTCTTTGCCGCCGGTGGTTTGCTGCGCGCGGGCACGCTGCTCTGGCTCAGCAACATTCTTATCTTCGCGGTTTGGTACTGGGAGATCGACGGCGACGGCCCGCTGCACCGTCACCAGCGCGGGCATCCAGCCGCCGATTTTCTCTTTCCGCAGCAGACCAGTGGCCGACCGTTCGCCCCAGGCTTCGTAGACTATCTCTTCCTGGCATTCTGTTTCGCCACCGCGCTCAGCCCAGCCGACACCGCGCCACTCACGCCACGGGCCAAATTGCTGATGATGGCGGAGGCGCTCATCTCCATCGCCGTCATTGTCTTGCTTGTCGCCCGCTCGGTCAACATCCTGTAGCGTCACCTGGCGTAGCTGGTGGGTCGCTCACGCGTCGCGAACCACGGGACCCCGCTCGAGGTGCGTTTTCAGCACAATAGTCGTTTCCGTGTTCTCGATGCCGGGAATCTGTTTCAACCGTTCGATGAGTTGGAGCAAATGCTCGGTGTTGGCTGCTCGCAACTTCAGGATAAAGCTGAGTTGTCCCGCGACCGAGTGCAACTCTTCAATTTCGGGAATCTGCTCGAGTGGCACGACGAGGTCGGAACAGGGACGCGATGCCTGCACCCCGACGAGCGCCAGCACCGCAAGCCCGAGCGCCTCTGGCGAAACATCAACCGTCCAGCGACGGATGACCCCATCGCGCTGCAACCGCCGGAGCCGATCATGCACCGACGATGGCGCCAATTCGACGCGCCGAGCGAGATCCTCCAGCCGTAGCCGCCCATCGGCCTGGAGCGCGGCAAGTAGTTGCTTATCGATGCGGTCTAACGGACGAGCATCCGCGCGTGCATCCGAAATTCTTTCGGTCATTTTGCATGTTCCTCCGAAGAAAACTATACTCGAAGTGCCAGCACTCGGCAAGATTTGGCAACACCGAGAGATCCCGGAGGAACATCATGCAAACGTTGATTGTGATAGACGCGCAAAACGAATTTTCGGCGCAGGGCAATCGGACCGTGCCAAATCACGCACAGGCGATCGAGGCGATCCGGCGGCGGGTAGAGGATGCGCGCCGCGAAGGTAGGCCAATCGCCTGGGTGCGCCACTATAACCGGCCCGACGAAATTGCCGCGTCGTCCAGACCCGCGTTTATGCCGGGTAGCTGGGGTGCGGAGTTTTCTCCTGGGCTGGGGCCGCTCGCTGGCCGCGCCGACGAGGCTGAGTTCGTCAAAGATGTCTTCGGCGCATTCACTGGGACGGCTATCGGCTCCTGGCTGGAGAAGCTAGGGTCTGACGATGTGCTGATCGTCGGCTTCTTCGCCCACATGTGCGTCTCAACTACCGCCCGCGAGGCGCTGATGCGCGGGCTGACCGTCGCGATTGACCCCGATGGCACCGGCGGCTATCCCTGGCGGCATGAGCTTCTTGGCGAGCAATCGGCTGACGAAGTGCAGCGCACCGCCCTACTCCAGCTCAATCATCTTGGCGTGAGCATCACACCGCGAGGGTAGTTCGTTTGCCAGCCAGCTATCCATCACCGAGCAGCGAGAAACTGGCGTGAGAGCGCGTTGACCGTGCCCCGTATGCCAAGCAGTCGAACGATCGTGCGCGGCGTCAGGAAATCGCTTAACTTCGTGACACCTGTGAGCACGCCGAAGAACTGGGTTGCCGCCTCGGCATCGTGGGCGAGCGCTCGCAGCAACTCAAGCTGTATCGGTGTGCGCGGCCGCATGCGTGCGGTATCCAGTGTCAGCGCGTAGGTGGGCCTGGACATTTTGTTGCGCTGGTGCTCATAACGGGCAAGCGCGGACTCCAGCGACTGCTGTCCCGAAAACCCGGTGTGCAGCGCGTCGGCGAGCAATTCGGCGTCGCGAAAGGCATCGCTGATCCCCAGCGCGCTAATGGGATCTTTGATGAAGCCAGCATCGCCGACCAGTGCCCAGCCAGGACCATAGGGCTTGCGGTAGCAATTGGGCATCTCGCCGGAGCCAACGACACGGTCGACGCGGCTGCTCTCGTCGATGCGGTCGCCCAAAAACTGGCGAATCGTGGCCAGGTAATTGCCCTCGACATCGGCGCGAAATGTCTTGAACTCTTCGGCTGGCCAGGCGACGTAGATCATCGTCAGGTGGTCGTTGGTTGGCCAAGCGCCGAGCGCGCGCCGGTTGCGACCGTACAGCTCGCCGCTTTGCTGCCGCAACCCAGCCCAATAGCTGTAGTAGCCGCAGGTCATCGTCGGATGCTGGTCGTATTCGGGCGCCTTCACGGCTCTGGCGACCAGAGAATGTCTGCCATCCGCGCCGATCACGATGCGCGCGCGTTCGCTGATTGTCGCGCCATTGCGCCCTTCGCCAGTGATGCCGATCACGCGACCATCCTCCCACAACAGGTCACGGACGACGAAGCCTTCGCGCAGCTCGGCGCCAGCGGAAACCGCAGCCTGCACCAGAATATTGTCGAGAATGTAGCGGCGCGGGCTGTAGACGGCCCCGACGCCATCCACCACGGGATAGCGCCCCTCCACCACGATGCCGTCGTTGTCCAATCGGACATGCGGCTCTTCGCCGGGATCGGTGGCGCGCACCGTGTCGAGCAGTCCCCAGCGCTTGAGCGCGAGGCTGCCGGGAATCTGTACCTGATGGGTAGACATGGTATCGCTGGGGAAAGTAGCGCGATCTACTAGCAGCACTCGGTAGCCCTTGCGCACTAGCAACATCGCGGTCGGCGAGCCTGCCACCCGCGCGCCGAGAACGATCGCATCGTACATGGTATGCCT